>DATFRM010000293.1:0-4766 GCA_035263265.1 Actinomycetes bacterium | reverse complement strand
CGGCGTGATGGCGACAACGAAACCCTCGAGCGGCCGGTAATCCAGGCGGTTCCAGATTCCGGGCGCCGAGATCGGCTGGTCGGCCAAGATCTGCCGGGCGAAGTGCACGTTGAAGCGCCAGAAGTCGATCAGCTCACAAGCAGAGTCGATCTCGGCCTGGAACGGCGACTTGGACTGGCCGAGCATGGTCGCGCCGTTGACGATGGGCCGGTACGGACCGGCCAGCAGGTCCGCCGCCTTGAGGAAGATCGCCGCCCGGTCGTCGAACGACAGGGTGCGCCAACCCGGCGCGGCCGCGCGAGCTGCACCGATCGCGGCGAGCACGTCCTGTGCAGACGCGTCTCCTAGCGTGCCGAGCACATGCGCGTGGTTGTGCGGCTGCACCGCATCGATTCGGGTGCCGCCACCCAGTCGGGTCTCGCCGCCGATCGTCATCGTCAGATCGATGGGCTCTCGGGCGAGCTCCTTGATGCGGTCCTCCAGCGCAACCCGCTCGGGCGCGCCCGGGGCGTAGGACTTGACCGGCTCGTTGACCGGCGTCGGCACTGCGCTCACGGCATCCATCGTGATCAAACTCCGGGATCTCGGTGGCAGATGCGGATATGCCTGCATCGTGACACGGGGGCTAACCCCGCGCCACCGCCGCGGCCTCCCGCACCGCCTCGTCGAGCGAGTCGACCAGCGGGAATCCCGCTCCGGCCAGTGCGCGCGGTCCGTGAAAGCCACCCGTATACAGCACCGCCCGGGCGCCCACCGCGGTTGCCGCGTGCGCGTCGTCCAGGCTGTCGCCGATCACGACCGCGTCGTCCGCGGCCACTCCGGCTGCCGTCAGGTGGGCCCGTAGATACGCTTCCTTGCGCCCGCCGGGCGGCCCGCGCAATCCGTCGATTCGAGTGAACAGCCGCGCGATGCCCAGCCGGTCGACCTGTACTACCAGCTCGTCGTGGTGCCACATCGACAGCAGCGACTGGGTCCCGCCGGCCGCTACCCAGCCCGCCAGCAGTGCGCGAGAGCCCGGCACCAGATCGATCTCGCCAGCATCGAGCAGTCTCCGGTACGCCCGGTGGATGCCGTCGTCGAGCGCGCGCCACTCCGCTTCGGACACCGACCGGCCGAGTACGCGCTGGTAGAACTCCTGGATCGGCCGGGTGTAATGCAGGTGGTAGTCCGCGAGGGTGACCGCGGGCAGTCCGGCCGCCTGGAAGGACTCGCTGGTCGCGGCCACCACCACCGGCACGTCGTCGAACAGCGTGCCGTTCCAGTCCCAGACCAGGTGCGGGAGCCGATCCGGCTGGTCCGCAAGGGGCGAGCGAGCGGAATCGCGATGCCCGATGGCCATCAGGGGTCCTCGCAGGAGGTGGCGGTCAGCTCAGCCGCAGCAGATCCGGGATCTCCTGCGCGGCGTACCAGAGCAGCTGGTGATCCTCGGCACCGTCGACGACGAACTGGGCGTCGTCGTCTCCGGCGGCAGCCGCGTCGAGCGCCTCGACTGCGGCGGCGATGTCGGCGACCGCACCGTCACCGTCCACGTGAACTGCGGCGATGTCCGTCAGCTGGGCGGTGGCGGTGACCCGGACCGCGCCGTGCGCACCACCGTCCAGCGGCGAGGACAGTGGGGTAACCGCCGCATCGCTGACATCCAGCGCGATCACCACGCGGCGCCGCGGTGAATCGGCCTCGCTGGTCAGAATGCGTAGCGAAGCCCGAGCCGCCTCGGCCATGGCCGCATACTCGAGCTCCTCGAGATCGCCGGCAACGTACCACTCGCGCAGCGCCGGGGTGACCGCGTACGCCTCGTACGGGTCGGGACCGAGTTTGCCGCTGGCGGCGACCTCGGCCAGTCCGGTCAGCGTGGTCGGCACGTACACCCGCATCACCGCACCGCCTCGGCCAGCTCGGACAGCGCCTCGGTCAGACACTGGCCCAAAACGTCGAGATCGGCCACCGCATCGCGGTCGGCGAGCAGGCCGTAGCCGATGGTGCCGCAGTAGGAGGTAGCGCCGACGCTCAGGGCGTGCCCGGCGGTCAACGGCACCACCGGATAGGCCTCCAGCAATCGCGCGCCGGCCGCGTACCGAGGCTCCTGCGGGCCGGGACTGTTCGTGATCACCACGTTGTAGATCCGCCGGGACAGCTGGTTCGCCACTCGGGCGCCAAGCGCGTGCAGGGTCGGCGGGGCGAAACCGGACAACGTCGACAGCACGCCAGCCGCTACGCGCTCGTCACCCGCGTTGTGGGCGTGCATCCGATAGCGGATCTGATGGAGCCGCATGACCGGGCTCGGCTCGCCAACCGGGAGATCAACCAGGTAAGTGCCGACCAGACCGGCTGAGCCGCCGGTCATCGCAACGCTGACCGGCAGCAGTGCGCGCAGGCTGGTCCGGTTGGTTACCGCCTCCCCGCGGGCCAGCAGCCAGGCCCGCAGCGCCCCGGCCACGACGGTCAGGACCACGTCGTTGACGGTGCCGCCGTGCACCGCACGGATCTGGCGGTATACCTCGAGGTCGGTAAGGACCATCGCGTACCGGCGGGTCTCGCCGACTGTGACGTTCAGCGGGCTCGGCGGCGCACCGCGAGGCCCGAGCCGGGTGCCCAGCTTGGCCAGATCGGCGACGCTCCGGCCGGCGAGCTGGCCCAGACGCCAAGCGGTCCCGCGCAAGTCACCGACCGCGCCCCGGATCGTGTCACCGAGCCGTCCCGGATGCCCGACCAGGTCCACCAGCGCCGCGCGCAGGAGCTCCAAGTCACTCGGCTCCCGCCCCGCCGGACGTTCCTCCCCCGTGCCCCCCTGGTCCAAGTCCTCCTCGACCCCGGTGGTGTCCGCCCCATCTGGGGTGCGAGCGCCGGCAGGCTGGGTGCCTGCAAAGCTCGCACCCCCGATCGAGCTTCCAGCGGCTGGTCGATCGGACAGGATGACTTGGACCAGATCAGGCACGTCCTCATCCACCATGACCTCGTGCGTCTTGGTGACCAGCGCGAACCGGCGACCCTCGTCGAGACCCTCGACCAGGTAGATCTCCCAGAGCGGCCGGGCCCGGTCCAGCTGTCGGGCGTGGACCCGCGCGACCAGCTCGCGCAGCTGGTCGACGCTGCCCGGCCGGGGTAGCACCGAGTGACGCACGTGGTAGTTCAGGTCGAACTGTGCGTCGGCTACCCAGGCGGGCGCAGCGACGTGTCCGGGTACTGGCCGCAATCGCTGCCGGTAGCGAGGCAGCTGGTCGAGCTGCGCGCGGACCAGATCGAGCAGTTGGGCGGGCGCAAACCCGCCGGCTGGGGTCTCGAAGATCGCCACGGCGCCGACATGAATGGGCAGGCCAGGGCCTTCCACATAGAAAAACGGCAGGTCGAGCGGGCTCAGCCGGTCTGACACGAAGGCGCCTCCTCGCCAGGACTCCGCAGGCCGGGCACGTGGTCGGGTCCTCGGAGGTCTGAGCTAGCGTATCCGTCCAAAACATCATTCAACGTGAAGGCTGGCATCGTGCGAAGCACATCCCGAGTGGCGGTGAGTCTGGCCACGCTGATCACCCTGACCGTCGGCGCGGCCGCCTGCGGTGGCGGGAACGATGAGGGTAACCAGGCCGCAACGACCAGCCCTACCGCGCCGACTGACCCGGCCATGCAACCCAACATTCTGCCGACCTCGGACGAGACCGTGATCGAGGTCTCGGTCGCGGGCGGCCAGGTGACCCCGAGTCCCGACCGCCGAGTCGAGGTGGCTCGGGGCGTCAACGTCCGGATCGTCATCACGAGTGACCACGCCGACGAGGTGCACGTGCACGGATACGACCTGGAGGAGTCGGTCGCGGCCGGCCGCCCGACCACGATTGAGTTCGTGGCCGACCAGCCCGGCTCGTTCGAGGTCGAGATGCACGAGATCGACCCCGGACTACTGTTCACGTTGCTGGTCACGTGAGTTCGATCGCCGGGACCCAGCCTGGGCCGACCCAGGATTGGGTAGTCCTGGCGCACGGCATCGGCAGCCGCCAAGACCTACCGATTCCGTTCAGCTACGCCATGGTCGGCGCGGTGGTCGCGCTGGTGGTGTCGTTCGCGGCGCTCGGCTGGCTCTGGCGGGAGCCGCGGCTGACCGGTAGGGCGGCCGGTCGGCCGGTGCCGGTGCAGCTGCAACGGTGGCTCGACGCGGCCGGCTTCCGCTGGGCGCTGCGGATCCTCGGCCTGCTACTGGTCGGCTTCGTCGCAATGGCCGCGGTGTTCGGCCCGGACCTGGAGACCAACCCAACGGCTACCTGGGTCTTTGTGCTGTTCTGGGTGGGTCTGGTGCCAGTCTCGATCCTGTTCGGTCCGGTCTGGCGCCAGCTGAACCCACTACGAACGATCCATCGCGGCATCGCCGCACTGCTTGGTACACCCCCCGAGCAGGGACTGCGCCCCCTGCCGGCCCGCCTGGGCTACTGGCCGGCGGCCGCGTCGTTGTTCGCGTTCACCTGGCTCGAGCTGGTGGCCCCGGATCGGACCACCCTGCCGGTGCTGCGCGCGTTCTTCGGCGTCTACTTCGTGGTTCATCTGATGGCCGCAGTGGTCTATGGATCGCACTGGTTCGACCGCGGGGACGGGTTCGAGGCGTACTCGACATTGCTCGGTCATCTGTCCCCGTTCGGCCGCCGGTACGACGGAAGGCTGGTCATCCGCAGTCCGTTCAACAGCCTCGACTCACTCGCTCCGGCCGCTGGGCTGGTGGCCACCGTCTCGGTGATGCTCGGCTCGACCGCGTACGACGGATTCTCCAACTCACCGGTCTGGATCAG
>DATFRM010000292.1:0-3479 GCA_035263265.1 Actinomycetes bacterium | reverse complement strand
GGATGCGTGACGAGCGTGATGCCGACCTCGGGCGTCGCGCCGTGGACCATCGTGAACACGCCCTCGGGCATGCCCTCCTCGCGCGCGGCCGAGCGGACCGCGGCGGAGACGATCTCGGAGGTCCCGGGGTGCGCCGGATGCGCCTTCACCACGACCGGGCAGCCCGCGGCAAGCGCGCTCGCGGTGTCGCCGCCGGCGACCGAGAACGCGAGCGGGAAGTTGCTTGCCCCGAACACCGCTACCGGACCCAATGGGATCAGCATCCGGCGCAAGTCGGGCCGCGGCGCCGGCAGAGCGTCCGGATCCGGCAGATCGATCACAACGTCGAGGAACGAGCCGTCGATCACCGCATCGGCAAACATCTCCAGCTGCACCCGGGTGCGGACGAGCTCACCTGACAGCCGCGCCGTGCCAAGTCCGCTCTCCGCATCGGCCAGCTCGACGACGGCATCCCGGTTAGCCTCGAGTGCGGCCGCTACCGCCCGTAGCAGATCCGCTCGGTCGGCCAGGGGTAACGCGGCCAATGCCGGTGCCGCGGCGGCCGCGGTCCCGACGATCCGATCGAGCTCCGCGGCCGTGGTATGGGGAACCGGCGAGCCGACCGGCTCGCCGGTGTACGGGCTGTGGCCCTGGTCGACGCCCGTGGACATCGCCACTCCCTCCATCCGTTGTCCGGACCCTACCCGGCTCGGTGCCGGACGGCTGGGGTCAGATCCGCCGAACCGACGCCTCGGCGAGGCGGCTGGGACCGTGCCATGGTTGACGTGTGCTGCGTATTGCGATCGTCGGATCCGGACCGGCCGGGGTGTACGCGGCCGGCGCGCTCAGCCAGCACGGCGACGTGCTGGTCGACGTCTTCGACCGGTTGCCCTGCCCGTTCGGGCTGGTTCGCTATGGGGTGGCGCCGGACCACCCGAAGATCAAGTCGATCAGCCTGACATTGCGGAAGCTGCTCGAGGACCCGGCCGTGCGCTTCCTCGGCAACGTCGACGTCGGCAGCGAGCTCAGCCTGGACGAGCTGCGCCGCTTCTACGATGCGGTGATCTTCTCGTCCGGCTCGGCGGTGGATCGGCGGCTGGGTATCCCGGGAGAGGATCTGCCGGGCAGTTACTCGGCGACCGACTTCGTCGCCTGGTACAGCGCCCATCCGGATGCCCCGGTCGACGGCTTCACCCTGGACGTGCGCAGCGTGGCCGTGATCGGAGTCGGCAACGTGGCGGTGGACGTCGCGCGGATCCTCGCCAGATCGGTGGACGAGCTGCGACCGACCGACTTGCCCGATCACGTGCTCGCGGTGCTGGAGCGCAGCAAGGTCGAGGAAATCCACATGATCGGCCGGCGCGGCCCGGCGCAGGCCAAGTTCACCACGCTGGAGCTACGCGAGCTCGGTGAACTGGCCAACGCGGACGTGCTGGTCGATCCCGCGGATCTCGAGCTGGATCCGGTCAGCCAGGCCACGGTGGCGTCCGAGTCGATGGTCCGGCGCAACCTCGAGGTGCTGCGGGACTGGGCGCACCGCGCGCCCGCCGGCCGGCCGCGCCGGCTGTACGTGCGCTTCCTGCTTCGCCCGGTCGAGGTGCTCGGTCCGGATCGGGTCAGCGGGCTGGTAGTGGAGAAGACCCGGATCGACGAGTCAGGCAACGCGGTGGGCACCGGTCAGACCTCGACGATCGAGGCGCAGATGGTGCTGCGCTCGGTCGGCTACCGCGGCATTCCGCTGCCCGGGCTGCCGTTCGACGAGCGTTCCGGCACCGTCCCAAACACCGCCGGCCGGGTACTGGCCAATGGCGGCCCGCTGCCGGGGGTCTACGTGGCCGGCTGGATCAAGCGTGGCCCGACCGGTGTGATCGGTACCAACAAGCGGGACGCGAACGAAACGGTGACGGCTCTGCTGGAGGACGTTCCGGCACTGCCGGCGGCGCCGGAACGCGATCCGCACGCGGTGCTCGAACTACTGGAAGAGCGCGGCATCGAGGTGGTGACGTGGACCGGCTGGCGGTCGATCGAGCTCGCCGAAGCGGCCCTGGGCGAGGCCCAGGGCCGCGACCGGGTCAAGATCGCTGATCGCGCGGAGTTGCTTCGAGCCGCGGCTGACGGGCATTCGCGGCGACCATAACCGGAGCCGGTTCGGCGCGCACCGAGTGCGTAGTCGCCCTCTGCGTATCCGGCTGATCCGGCAGCTGCCGCTGCCAACCGAACGCCCGGGCGACGATCCGGTAGCCCAGCAACTCGTTGATCGCGACCATGTGGTCGTTGGACGCGAAGTTCCATGTGTCGAGCACGCGGAGCTGCGGCTCGGCGGTCCGCAGCCAGCGCAGCATGTCGATCTTCAGGTACAGCCCCAGCCGGTGACCGCGGTGGGTGCGGACCACACTCGTGTCGTACTGGGAGCTGAACCACGGGCGCTCGCTGTCCACGCCGACCAGGGTGTGACCGGCCAGCACGCCAGTGCGGCGGTGCCGGGCCACCACCCGGTAGAGCCGGTGCTGCCGCGCGTCCTGCGCGATCTCCCAGGCCCGCAGCCGGGCCGGGCTGAAGACCTCGTCCTCGACGTCCCAGTCGTCGATCGGCGCGTCGTTGATCGCCTCGGTCATCCCGACGACGTCCGAGACCAGGTGTTCCGGGGTGGCGCCGAACAGACGGATCAGCTCATAGTCGGTGGCCTGCTGTTCGGCGTGCCGGAACTCGTGGTCGAGCCGGTCCCAGTCCAGGGTGCGCAGCTCCTGGCGGCGCTGCATCTCGACTGCTGCTTGGCTCAGCCCCATCGCCGCGGCGAATCCACGGGCAGCCGGGTTGTCGAAGCAGTCGGACACCACCAGGGTCCGGCCGGCCGCGGCGACGCGGTCGGCGCCGAGCTCGAACAGCTGGCGGCCGATTCCCTGCCGACGGACGTCCGGATCCACGGTGACCCCGACGTAACCCAGGTGCAGGTTGTCCCACCTGCCGAGTCGCACTTCGAGGATGCCGACCACCCGGCCGCGCGCATCCCGGGCCAGGGCGATCAGCGACGGGTCGCCATCCCACCCATAGCGCAGGTCGGCGACGAATTCGGCCACGGTAACGAGCGGCTGATGCGGCGAGTCGATCGCTCGAGCCGCCTCCAGTACGGCTACGGCGCCGTCGATCTCTTCTCGGTCCGGTCGCTCCGGATCCAGCCATCCGATGTCCACCCGTCAAGGAAACGCCTAGCGGGCGCGGATCGCGACCGAATTTCGCCCGCGCCGCCCGAGCGCGCCGCCCGAGCGCTGGCCGCGCTAGTCGAGGCGGACAACGACGTCGGTGTTCTCTCGTAGCGCGGTACTCACCGTGCAGTGCCGCTCGTGCACCCGCTCGGCTACGGTGCGAAACACGGTGGCGGCCTCCGGATCGTCCGGCGGCAGCTCGATGTCGTAGGTCATCGTGATCGCGCCGAGCCGGTTCGGCTTGACCTTCTCGGCCTCGATCGTGGCGGCCAGCCGGACCAGCCGGTGCCCGCGCTT
>DATFRM010000291.1:0-3523 GCA_035263265.1 Actinomycetes bacterium | reverse complement strand
CGCAGCCGCTGGCGCAGCACGGTCACATGCAACGGCGACTCAACGGACACGATCGTCCGAATGCCGGAGCGCATCTCGTGATGGGCGCCGACGTCGGACACGTCTACCCACGCCGGCAGCGGATCCACCTCCGCGACCCGGTAGGGCACCGCCCAGTGGCCGAAGCGCTCGAGGGTCACCGGCTCGATGCTCACGGCCGGCCGCTGGATGGAGTCCGGCGGGCCGTCCACGCCGGGTGCCGGATCGGGGGCTCGGACGGCTGCTTCGATGGCCGCGCGCAGATGCGCCTCCTCGGCGTGGCGGTCCCGGTGCCAGGCGGTCCCCCATACCCGGTGCAGCCGCCAGCCGAGGCCTCGCAGCACTTGATCACGAAGTCGGTCCCGGTCACGCGCGGCCCTGGCCGAGTGGTACGCCGGCCCATCGCACTCGACGCCAAGCGCGTAGACACCCGGCAGCTCGGGATGGACCACACCGATGTCGATCCGGTAGCCGGCCGCGCCAACGCGCGGGACCGCCTCGTATCCCCACGACCGGATCGCCGCGATCACCGACTGCTCGAACGGCGAACCAACGTCCCGTTCGGCAGGCTCCGCTCCATCGTCGAGCTCGAGCGCCGACACACCGCGGGCCGCGTAGTCGAGGTAGCGGCGCAACTGCCGAACGCCCTCGCTTCCGGAGTGTTCGGTGATGTCGGCCGCGGTAATGCTGCTGACGATCTCAACCCGGTAGCGAGCTCTGGTGATGGCCACGTTCAGGCGCCGCCAGCCGCCGGGACGATTGACCGGGCCGAAGTTCATCGTGATCTTGCGTTTCTCGTCCGGCCCATAGCCGACCGAGAAGATCATGACATCGCGCTCGTCGCCTTGGACCGACTCGAGGTTCTTCACGAAGAAGCCGTCCAGCCGATCGTCGGTGAAGTACCGATCCAGGTCGGGACGCTCCAGCCTCGCCAGCTCGACCGCCCACTCCACCGCGGCGGCCTGCGGCTCGGAAAACGTAACCACCCCGAGGGACATCTCCGGCCGGGTGTCGAAGTGGTGAATGACTCGATCGGCCACTTTCTCGGCCTCGATCGGGTTGTCCCTGGTGGATCCGCGCCGATAGACGCCATCCACCTGGAACAGTTCGACGCCGACGTCCTGCCCTCGATGCTCGGCACCTGGGAATGTAACGAGCGAGCCGTTGTAGAACGACGTGTTCGAGAACGCGATCAAGCCCTCGTGCCTGGACCGGTAGTGCCACCGCAGCGGAAGACTCTTGAACACTCCGGCGGCCTTGACCAAGTCCATGATCGACTCGAAGTCCTTGGTGCTCTCGTTCTCCTCGGTCCACTCCTCGGTCGGATCCTCGGTGGTCGGCGTGAAGAACGTCGTTGGCGGCAACTGCTTCTGGTCGCCCGCCGTGATCAGCGACCGGCCCCGGTAAATGCAGTTGATCGCGTCGCCCGGCATGAGCTGGCTTGCCTCGTCGAAGATGACCACGTCGAACGTCATGTCCGCGGGTAGGTACTGGCTGACCGACAGCGGCGACATCATGAAGCACGGCTTGACCGCCTGGACGACATGCATGGTGCGGTCGATGAGCCTGCGGACCGGCATGTGCTTGCGCTTCTTGCTCGCCTCGCGCTGGATCAGCGCGGACTGGCCGATGTCGTTGCGCGGCCGGCGTCCGTTGACGACGGTGATGATCTTGCTGACCGCGGACGCCACCAGCGTCCGGTCCAGCTCGCGGAACTCCATGGTGATCTCGTCGCGATCGGTGGTCCGGGCCGGCTGGAGCGCCGGGTCGCGAGTCAGGTGGTAGTCCGCCCACTCCTGCAGCACGGCCTTGGTGATCACCTGCGGGATCTGCCCGGCCGGCAGCCGCTCGGACTCGCAGAAGTCGATCGCGACGGTCAGCCCCCTGGCGCCTAGCGCGGACCGGGCGGCGACATGGGCTAGCCACTCGTCGCGTCCCCGCAGGTCGGCCCTAAGAGCCGCGATAAGGTCCGCGGCGTCGGTGTAGTCGTCGAGCTCCCGCACCAGGTCGGCCCGCCGGGACGGCTCGAACCCGTCCAGCAATGCCTGCGCGACGCGCTGCCAGCCGCCGGCCGCGTCGGCTAGCAGGGGCGTCGCTGTCGCCGCGCCCAAGGCCTCGACCTGCGCGAGCGTGAACGGTGTGTCCATCCCGGTGCCGAGTGTCCGGGCGCGCTCGGTCCACGCCACCGCCCCGCTCACCGCCGCGGAATCGGTGGCCGGGCCCCGGTACAGCTCTCCGCACACTCGGGTGTAGTCCTCGGCGCGGCTGGCCAGCGTCGCATGCGCGGAATGCACCGCGGCCTGCGCCACGAGAATGATCGCCGCTTCGCCCAGGGTCAGCGGTCGGCCGACCGCATCGCCGAGCCGTCGCGCCCGGTCGGCAGCGAGCCGGAGTGCTGCTGCCTGGTCTCGCAACCAGGTGACCACCTCATCGAGGGGCCGCCGGGCCAGTTCGACCGGAGCGGCCGGGACCGGCTCGGGCGCCAGCCGGGAGATCCATTCCTCCAGGTCCCGGCGGGTACCGCTGATCAGGTCTGCGAGCGCCGGAGGTGGCGGGCTGTCACGGTCGGCGGCAAGGCAGTCCGCCAGAACGCTGTCCCCTCCGATGACGCCACCGGCGGCTCGGCGAACCGCGACGGCCGCATCGGCGAGCACCCCGTCCACTCGCGCAAGATCAGTGGTAGGCCCGGTGTGGTAGGCGCCGAGTGCGCCGGCTTGGCTCGCTGCCACCGCCTCCTGGTCGGCAACCGCCCGTTGCCACTCGACCGCGAGGCCGAGATGTGCGATGGAGGCCTCTACCGCTACCTGGGCGGCGGTAATCGCGGCGACCGATCGCTTGTCGGCGCGGTACCCGGCACGCAGCTTGTTGATCCCGTGATGGATCCGCCCGAACCTGGCGGCCAGCTCGGTCACGTCCGCCGACAGCGCCGCGTCGTTGAAGTAGGCCCGCGCCGCCGCCTGCGCGGCTGCGAGCTGTCCGGCCGCGTCGCGGATCACGGCCACCGCCGCCTTCGCCGCAGTCAGCCCGTCCGGTGTCAGCCAGGCTCGCTCTGGCCGATCGCGTTTGACGGCGATCTCGGCAACGGTGAGGGTCTCGCGCGCATCGCTGACCGTGACCGCCGGAAGTAGCCCGAGCATCGACGTAACGCCGCGCAGCGACTTGATCCTGGCGTCCAGGCGGTCGGCGTCGGCCGCAAACATCTCGCTCAGCTCCACGGCGCGCTCGGGCGTCAACTCGTCGGTCTCGAGTGGTGGCCGCGGGTTCGACTCCTGCTCCTGGTCCGGTATCGCTGTCGGATCGGGTAGCCGTTGCCAGGGAATCCCGGCCGCGCTGGTAGCCGCCTGCTCGGCCGTCGCCGTTGCGTCGAGGTCACCGGTGAGCCGGTGCACGGTCGAGTGGATCTCGTCCAGATCGGGCCCGGAAAGCCAGCTGTTCGGTAGCCCGGCAGGACGCTCGGCCAGCAGGTCGAGGAGTTCGGCGAGCCTGCTCGCGTCCGAGACCCGGC
>DATFRM010000290.1:0-13302 GCA_035263265.1 Actinomycetes bacterium | reverse complement strand
ATGGAGAATGTCGGCAGGCCAAGTGCACGAGTCAGCTTTAGCCGCTCGTCGCTGAGTATCGGGAACGGCAGCCCCAACCGATCGGCTGCCTCGGCCTGGTAACCGCTGGACTGCGTGGACAGGCCCATCACCGTGGCGCCGGCCTTGGCCAGGTCAGCGGCGTGGTCCCGGAACCCGCAGGACTCCGGCGTGCAACCGCGGGCGCCCGGGATGTCGTCCCAGCCCGGCGGCGACTCGACGCCCGGCAAGCCGGTCATCGGGTACGCGTAGACGATCAGCCGGTGGAACCCGGCCGGCACCCGGTCGATCCGCAGTGCGTCGCCTCGGGTGGCTGGCAGCGCGATGGCCGGGAGGGAGGCGCCGAGCAGATGGGCCGCCGCACCGTCGTCGACTGGCCGCGGTAGATCGGCCGGCAGCTGGGTCGGATCGTGGCTCACAGGCTCCATTCAACCCGGCGGGCTGGTCAGGTCGGCCAGCTCCCGCGCCAGGTTCGCGCGAGCGGGCGCCTCCCACCATGCCCGCGCCAGCGGGGTGGCGTAGATCGCGGCTCGGTCGAGCAGCACGCGCAGGATCCGGGCCCGGCCGGTGCGGAAGTCCGCCGGGGGCACGTGCGCGTACTCGGCCCGGATCGCCTGAGCGTATTCGTCGTACGTCGGCTGCGGCCTGGCCAGCACGGCGAGGTCGGCGTCACAGAGCACCTGGCCGTTGCGGTCGGCCGTCGCGGGATCATGCGCGCGGGTGGTCAGCACCAGCCGGCTCACTTCCAGGTAAAGCTGCTTGCGCACGCCGAGCTCGTCCAGCGTCTGCTCGGCCAGCTGGGCGCTGCGCTCCTCGTTGTCCGCGCCGGCGGGATCGTAGATCGCGTCATGGAACCACGCGGCGAGCCGGACGAGATCGGCGAAGCTGGCGTAACCGCGCAACTCGTCGATTCGGTCGAGCACCTCGGCTAGGTGCGCAGTGTTGTGATAGCGCCGGTGCGGCTCGGCATAACGCGCCAGCAGGTCGTGACCGCAACTGTCGATCAGTCCGGCCGGGGCGTCGGCCATCACGCGGGCGAGCAGCGCCTCCCACCGAGCAAGCAGCCCGGGGTGAGGGTAATCCGGCGGCAGCGGCCGAGCCGCATCCGTCACGGATCGAACTCCAGTGGTGCCGGCAGCACCCCCTCCAGGGCGAGCAGCGCACGCTTCATCTCGACCCCGCCGCCGAAGCCGCCGATGGCGCCGCGGCTGGCCAGCACCCGGTGGCACGGCACCACCAGTGGGATTGGGTTGCTCGCCATCACCTCACCGACCTCGCGGGCCGCGCCGGGCGCGCCAACCGCGGTGGCGAGCTCACCATAGGTGGTGACCTGACCCCAGCCGACCCGCTCGTAGAGCGATTTGAGTACGTCGGCCCTGAAGCCGGAGACGACCGACCAGTCGACCGGAGACCGGTAGCTGGTGGGCGTGCCGTCGAAGTAGCCGGCCAGCTCGGCAAGCAGGGCTGCCACCGGCTCGGTCGGCAGGTCCGGAACGGTCACGCCGGCCGGCGGGCGGCTGCGGGGCAGCCAGACCTGACGGAGCCCGGCCGGGCCAACCGCCACGTACACCCGGCCCAGCCGCGTCTCCAGCGATCCCCAGTCGAGATCGGCCATTGGCCTCCTCCTTCCGCTCGCCCCTACCGCCCGGGCCGCCGCCCGGCCGAGGGTGTCGCGGTCAGGCGGCGAGCTCGACCGGCAGCGGCTGCGCGTGCAGCACGGTCAGCGTGGTCACCGCCCGGGTGAGCACGACGTAGAGCCGTCGCAACCCGCGCGACTCCGACGCCACGATCTCGGCCGGCTCCACCACGATCACGTGGTCGAACTCGAGTCCCTTGGCCAGTGTGGCCGGTACCACCGACAGTCTTGCGGTCAGCCCGTCCGAGCCGGCGACCTCGGGCTCAAGGCCACCCGATCGAAGCGCCCTGGCGATCGCGCCGGCCCGCGAATCCGCGCAGATCACGCCAACCGAGCCCGGCTGGTCGAGAGCGGCCCGGCAGGCCGCCACCAGCGTGGTACCGAACTCCCTGGCTGAGTCGCCGCCAGTCTGCAGCTCCAGCGCGCCGGCGGCCTGCCGTACCGAGGTAGCGGCGGCCAACCCGGGGGCCACATGCGGTAGCAGCCGGCTCGCGAACTCGATGATCTGGCGCGGCACCCGGTAGCCCGCGGTCAGCTCCTGCACCCGCCCGTCCGGCTTGCCGAGGTGATCCAGCGCGGTATCCCAGCCTTCGGTTGCCCACGGTGTGGTGCCCTGCGCGATGTCCCCGAGCACGGTGGCCGAGCTCAGCGCGCATCGCCGGCCGACCGCCCGGTGCTGCATCGGCGAGAGATCTTGGGCCTCGTCGAGGATGACGTGACCGAAGCCCTTGGTCCGCTCCAGCAGATCCATCGCCTCGTCGACGAGCACCGCGTCGGCCATCGACCAGCGCAACCCACGCGGACCGCGACCCGGCAGCTCGGTCAGCAGCGCCTGCTGCTCGGCACCGGTGAGCAACCCCTCGGCCGCGTCGGCCAGCAGTGCCGGATCGGTGAGCAGCCGGCCGACCAGCGTCACCGCTGCCACCTTCGGCCACACCTGGTCGACGTAGCCGCGCACCTCTCGACTGCGGGCGATCGCGCTCTCGGTGCGGTCGTCGGTAGCGGTGCCGTCGGCTTCGATCTGCGTGCAGATCGCGGCCGCGATGGAGCGGGGTAGCAGCGCCCGGGCGGCCTCGTACCGCAGCTCCCGACCGCGCAGGTTCGTCATGAGCTCGGCGATCCGGTAGCCCGGCAGCCGGTACCGCCGCGAGCCGCGGGCGAGTACCAGCGCCTGCTCCGGTGCGCCCAGATGCGACCACAGCGCGCGGGACAGCACCTCGGCCATCCGGGCGTCGCCCTTGATCCGGGCCGCGGTCTCGTCGTCGGTGCCGCGGATCGGTACGTGCCCGACCAGTTCGGCCAGCGTGACCTGGCGGACGTCGAGCTCGCCGAGCGCGGGCAGTACGTCGCCGATGTAGCCGAGAAACGTCCGGTTCGGGCCGACGACCAGCACGCCGGAGCGGGCCAGCCGCTCCCGGAACGCGTACAGCAGGTAGGCCGCCCGGTGCAGCCCGACCGCGGTCTTGCCGGTGCCGGGCGCACCTTGGATACACAGGGTCTGGCTGAGATCGGCGCGGACCAGGTCATCCTGGTCGGGCTGGATGGTGGCGACGATGTCGCGCATGGGGCCGACCCTGGGCCGCTCGATCTCGTCGGTGAGGATCCGGCTTCGGCCGTGCGGCGCGCCCGGATCGTCGAAGCGCTCGTCCTCGAATGCGGTGAGCTCCCCCTCGGCAAATCCGAATCGGCGCCGCTGGACTACTCCCATCGGGTCACCGGCGCTGGCCTTGTAGAACGCCCGGGAGACCGCGGCCCGCCAGTCCAGCACGAGCGGCTCGCCGGAGTCGTCATGGACATGCCGCCGGCCGACGTAGTGCCGAGCCACCTCCGGCGCGGTCATGTCCAGCCGGCCGAAGAACAGCGGCGTAGCCGGATTGTCGACCAGGGCCGCGGCGCGGTAGTACAACTGCGCCTCTAGATAGGCCGCGGAAACCGGATCGGGCGCTTGTACCTTGAGCGCGAGCACCTGCTCGCGCATCCGCCGCAGCCCGGCCCGCGACTCGCGCAGGTGCCGGCGTTCGGCTTCGAGCTCGTCAGCGGGTATGAGGGGATCGAGCGGCACGGTGGAGGAACGGTCGGAAGGCACGGCGAACTCCCGCACACTGGTAGGCGGTGGCAGTGAAGTGGGGGATGGGGGAGCCGGGTGAGGCTACCAGGCCCGGCGCGCATCCTCCACATGATTACGGGCATCAGGCAGGATGGCGGGATAGGCATGAGCTGGGAAGGCCGTCATGAGCGTCAGAGATGACCAGCTGATCTTCGGGTACCTCAGCCAGGTCGCGGACGCGGCGCACGGCAGGTTGCCGTCGCTTGCCCGCCAGGACCTGGTCGAGAAGGTTCGCCACGAGATCGACGAGCGCCGGAGGCGCGCCGGCAACGCCGATATCACCCGGGTCCTGCAGTCGATGGGCGATCCCCGAGCCGTGGTAGACCGGGCGGTCCAGCTGGGCGGCGGCGAGTACGCCGGGTACCGCCCGCCGATCACGACCGTATCGGCGACTCAGTCGGCTCCGGTAGTCCGCCCGGCCGAGCCAGATGAGCGCACCCGGCCGCCAACGGGGTCCGATCGGGAGACCGGTGGTGGCGCGGTAGCGGGCGGTACGCCGACCGTGGCCACGGCCTTGTTCCCGCCGTCCGCGGATCCGTACGGCCCGCCGGACCAGCCGACCGGGGTGACCGCGGTCGGCGTGGTCGCGCCCGAGCGGGCGACCCAGGTAATCCGGCGGCGAATGACCCCGTACGGGCCGATGACCTGGCTACGGACCCGTCGAGCCACCAGGTCCGCCCGGCTCGGGCGGCCGCTATCCGAGACCGGCGAGTACCCGGCGCGAGCCCGGGCGCCGACCACGTTCCAGCCGGCGTCCATGGCCCGAACGTATGGCCGGGAGGCTGCTGCGCTGTTCGCGCTGACCGTGGGTGCGATCTGGATCCCGTACCTCGGCTGGCTCGTCGGGCTGGCCCTGGTGCTGTGGGCCAAGAACTGGTCGGTCCGGGACAAGGGGATCGCCGTATCGCTCATACCGGCGGTCACGCTCGCCGGCGGGATCTTCTACGTCTGGCTCACCGTGGGCCGCGACTACCCACCAGACGCCACGGCCAGTGAGCGGCTCGATCAGGTGGGTGGCTACATCCTGGGCGTGTTCAAGGCCTGGCCGATCGTGGCCTCACTGCTCGCGGCTACCTGGCTGACGGCGCAGTTGCTGGCGCGCTGGGTCGGCGAGAGACCCGCTCGCTGGCGGTGAGCTCGACCAGCTCGTAGTGCTCGGGGGTACCCACCTCGCCGGTCGAGCACGAGATCAACCGTTCGACCGGTGGTGCGACTGGGCGGACGATTACCCGGACCGGCTCGCCCGATACCCGCAGCTCCACGATCACGGTTCCGTCCCCGGCCTTGCTTCGTCGTTCCGTCACGAGCTCGACCGCGTCGAGCGCAACCTGCCCGGTGTGCTGGCGGGCGTACCAGTCGGCGGCCTGCGCCGCCGCCGACCGACCGGCTCGGCCGCGGTAGGACCCGAGGTCGACCTCGCCGGCCAGCGCCGCGGCGGCCACCTGATGGCCTCGACTCGCATCGAGACCGCCGTGATAGCTCCCGTCGGGAACCGTGACCAGGTTGGCTGCGAACCGGTGCCCGCCGAGGTGATTGGACTCCCAGACCAGATCTGGGTACTCGTCGGCCAGTGCCGCCGCCATCGGCCGGCCGGCCCTGGCGCAGCACGGGTCCCGGGAGCTGTGCCCGCAAACCAGCAGGGCCCGATCGTCGACCGCGGCACCGAAGTCGGGCCGCTCGCCAGCGGCCGCCGCTTCAGTGACCGCCGGGCTGAGCAGATCGACTAGCTCGGCCACCTGGTCCGGGTCGGCGAACTCCCGATACTGCAGCCATGGCTCGGGACCGTTAGAGCTGCCCAGGTAGATGCCGATCGGCCACAGTGGCGCCCGACCGGCGGGCCGGCGGACCAGCTGCGGGCGGATCTTCGCGGCGGTCGCCAGGGTGGCGACTGAATGCAGGGCAAGCGGCAGATCGTCGGGAAGGCCGGTCGCCGGCCACGGGCCGGGGTGCCGGATAAGCAGCCAGCCGCGTGCTTTGACCGGCGCTGTGGCGAAGATCGGCTCGGAGGTGGCGCGGCGGACGTCGGCGCAGAACGTGCGCAAATGCCGCCCCTTCCCGGTTGTCGATTGCCCCCGTCCGGCCGTTCGCGGTGACCGGCCGACCTGATGCCAGCCTAGCCTCGGCCCCGCGTCGTCGGCCGATCGTGGCCACGTACCCTGAACGGATGCTGGAGGTCGAGGTGCTCGAAGGCAGGCTCGCCGACTTGGACGCGCGGTTGCGGGATCTCGGTTCGGTGCTGGTCGCGTTCTCCGGCGGCGCCGACTCGGCCTTCCTGCTGGCCGCGGCGGTCCGGGCGCTGGAGCCGGATCGGGTGCTGGCCGCCACCGCAGTCTCGGACAGCCTGCCCGCCGCCGAGCTGGCCGCGGCCGCCGAGTTCGCCGCCGGGCTCGGGGTAGCGCATCTGACTCCGCGCACCCACGAGATGGAGCGGGACGGCTACCGCGCCAACGCGGGCAACCGCTGCTATTTCTGCAAAGCGGAGCTGCTCGATGTGCTGGCGCCACTGGCGGTCTCGCACGGCCTCGCCGTGGTGGCCACCGGAACCAACGCGGATGACGCGCGCTCGGCCTTCCGGCCCGGTATCCGAGCCGCGAGCGAGCGCGGCGCGGTGGCCCCGTTGCGCGATTCCGGCCTGACCAAGACGCAGGTCAGAGCCGCGTCTCGGCAATGGGGTCTGCGCACCTGGGACAAGCCTGCGGCGGCCTGCCTGTCCAGCCGGATCGCGTACGGGCTGGAGATCAGCTCGGCCCGGCTGGCCCGGGTCGAGCGCGCGGAGGCAGCGCTGCGGGAGGCTCTGTCGGCACACGGCATTCCGGTGCGCGATCTTCGGGTCCGGGACATCGGGGACGTCGCGCGGATTGAAGTCGATCGCGACCTCGTGGACCGGGTGGCGGCCTGCGCACCGGTGCTGGCGGTGGTACGGGCAGCCGGCTTCAGCGAGGTGACTGTCGACCCGCGTGGATTCCGGTCCGGCTCGATGAACGAGGCGCTGACCGCGCCCACGGTGAGCCGCTAGCCGGAAGGAAAGGCAGTTGGGGTGGCTTCGCCGGGACGGCTAGCCTAGGGGGCGCATCACCCGGTGCCGGTAGTCGGCTACTGGGGGTTCCGAACGATTACGAGGTCTCAGGGTGCCCACCGGCCGGGTCAAGTGGTTCGACATCGACAAGGGCTTCGGTTTCATCGCGCGCGATGGCGGCGGTGACGTCTTCGTCCATACCTCGGCATTGCCGGCCGGCGTCACCCAGCTCAAGCCCGGCCAGCGGGTGGAGTTCGGCGTTGCGGAGGGCCGGCGCGGCGAGCAGGCGCTGTCGATCCGGGTGCTGGATCCGGCGCCGTCGGTGGTCCAGGCCAAGCGGAAGGACCCCGACGAGATGGTCGTCATCGTCGAGGATCTGATCAAGCTGCTGGACAGTGTCGGGAACTCGCTGCGGCGCGGGAAGTATCCGCCCGCATCCGAGAGCAAGAAGATCGCCGCGGTGTTACGGGCGGTCGCCGACGATCTCGAGTCGTAGCCCGCGCCGGCCGGGGGAGCCGGCCGTCAAGCCGCCGTCACCTGGCCGCTACGTTTCGCCGCTCCATGATCACGTTACGAACGACCAGCACGAACGCGAACACGAGCACGGTCGCACCGACCGCTAGGCCCACCTCGCCCCCGGTGCTGGGCAGCGCGATCCCGAGAATGCCGCCGATCACCCAGGCAAGCTGGAGCAGCGTCTCGGCGCGCGCGAAGATCGAGGTGCGCACCGCTTCGGCCACGTCGCGTTGAATGATCGCGTCCAGGCAGAGCTTGGCCAGCTGCTGGGAGAACCCGGTGGTGAACGACAGGGCGACCACGCTGATCGCGCCGTACCAGAAGATGCTCATGCTGGTCACCGCGGCCTGCAGGGCGAGCAGCGTCAAGATGATCGGCTCGGGTGCTCTGGTTTTGATCAGCGAACCCATCACTGCGCCGGCGAAGCTGCCGATGGCTGCGGCCCCGGCGACCAGCGCGAACATGGTCGCGGTGGGCAGCCCGCCGATCGGCTGCGCGCGCAGCAGGAAGGCCAGGTACAGCAGGAGAAAGCCGGAAAAACCACGCAGCGCCGCGTTGGCTCGCAGGCCCATCAACACGCTGCCGTTCACCGCACTGGACCGGTTGCGCGCCCGGCCGCGGCGCCGTGGCTTCGCTTCGCCCTCGGCCGAGTCCACCCGGGCCGGCAGCCGCAGCGCAAGCACCATGCCGATCACGAACACACAGAAGGCGGCGCGCAGCGACCATTCCGGACCGATCGCGATGAGCCCGGCGCCAAGCACGGCTGCGACCAGCGCACTGATCGTGCCGGCCAGCGATACTCGGGCATTCGCCCGGACCAGGGTGACGTTCGGTGGCAGCAGCCTGGGCACCACGGTGGACTTGGTGACCGCCGCCGCCTTCGAGGCGACCAGCGTCAAGAAGGCAGCGGGATAGAGCGCCAGCCCGCCGTCGCTTATCGCGTCCGCCATCACCCAGCACAGAAACGCCCGGGCCAGCATGGTGGCGGCCAGCGCATACCGGCGACCGTGCCTGACCCGGTCCAGCAGTGGGCCGATCAGCGGCGCGACCAGCGCGAACGGTGCCATCGTCATGATCAAGTAGAGTGCGACCTTGGGCCGGGCCTCGCCGACCGGCACGTCGAAGAACAGCGTTCCCGCCAACCCGAGCGCGACCAGCGCGTCGCCGGCCGCGTGCAGGGTCTGGAACTCGATCACCTTGGCTAGGCCCGACTCGCCGGCCCCGTGCGCGTGGGTGGCCCGGCGGATCCGGCCGATCAATCCGCGGTATCCAGACGAGAGCGCGCGACCGGTGGACCGAGCTAGCTCCGAGGATGTCTGGCCGGCCGATCGAACCCGGGTCCGGGTCCGATCCAGCCCGGTCGGAGCCCGCTCGGTATCCACGTCACCATCCTGCCTGAGGATCGTCCGTTGGCCAGGTCGAGCCGGACCGAGTCGCCCGTTCCGCGCACCGGATTTGCCACGGGTGCGAGAATCGCCGCGTGGACAGCGGTACGACCAAGACCCGGCCGACTCGCTCGAGCCGAACGCCGGCGCTCGATGCGCAGTGCGCCGCTGCGGTCGACCTGGCCCGGTCGGTGGCGGTCGAGCTCGCCGAGCCGGGGCACGTGGGCGAGCATCTAGGTGCAGTGGCCGAGGGCGACCGGGTCGTGACCCACCTTTTCGCCTGCGTGGCCAGCGGATACCGGGGATGGCGATGGGCGGTCACGGTGGCCAGGGCATCCCGGGCTCGGGTAGTGACCGTGGACGAGGTCGTGCTGCTACCCAGCGACGACGCGATCCTGGCTCCCGAGTGGGTGCCCTGGAGCGACCGGCTGCGACCGGGCGACGTCGGCGCTGGGGACCTGCTCGCGACTTCGGCGGACGATCTGCGACTCGAGCCGGGCTACACCGGAGCCGACGAGGACCTGGCTACCGGCGACGAAGGGGCCAGCATCCTGCCGTACGACATGGGTCTGACCCGGCCCCGAGTGCTGTCCAGGTACGGCATCGAGGATGCGGCGGACCGGTGGTACAGCGGCCACGCCGGACCGCACGATCCGGTGGCAAAGGCGGCACCAGCGCACTGCCGTTCGTGCGGTTTCCTAGTGCCGATCGGCGGGACGCTGGGTCAGATGTTCGGAGTGTGCGCGAACGCATACTCGCCGAGTGACGGTCAGGTCGTCGCGTTCGACCACGGATGCGGGGCGCATTCGGAGGCGCTCGCGGTCGCGATGCAGCCGCAGCCGGACCCGCCGATCGTGGACGAGTTCGGCTACGACATCCTGCCGGCGCCGAGCGAGGACGACAGCGCCGAACCGCCCACTGAGGCACTGACCACGCGGCCGGAACTAGAGGACGAGCGACCGGACTGAGGCGCCGTCGATCGCGCTCCACGTAGCTCGACAATCAGCGCCGTTCTATGGGCACCGGATTTCCGAGTGCCGCGCCGCTAACGATCCGCGGTCCGCCGGTGCGCACCTCTGGCGCGCGCCATCGAGGCGCGTCGACGCCGGCAGTACACGATCCCGTACAGGCCGCCTACGATGCCCGCCAGGCAGATCCACAGCCAGTCGCCGCGCCCGTCCGCCTCGAGATCGGATCGGAACGGCAGCAGGACCAGGAACGCAACCGCCCACACGATCGTGCCGATGGTGGTCGCGGCGACCCCGTCGACGTCCACGGCCTGTAGTTCCTGCAGCTGCTGTAGCTCGGCGTCCGGCTTGGCATGTGAGCGCGGTTTGACCGGGACCGAGTCGCCGGAGGCCGGCGGCCGATACGGCTCGATCCGGTTGTACCGCTGCGTCCGGCCCATAAATCTCAGCGTACGGGACCTGTCGATATCCGCGCCGCCGTCGCTACCGGGTGAAAGTGGTGACCCTGCCTTGTGCTCCTGACAGTTAGTTAGGTAAGCTAACGGATATGTCAACCACCCCCGGCGTGCTCAGTCGCACCGACCTGGCCCTGGCCAGCGAGCTTCGGCTGGCGGTTATGCGGCTGGCCCGTCGGCTGCGCAGCCAGCGCACCGATCGGTCACTGTCCCTGTCGCAGCTGGCCGTGCTCGGCACGCTGGAGCGGCGCGGTCCGCTGACCCCGCGGGAGCTCGCCGAGCACGAGAAGGTCAGCCCGCCGTCCATGACCAAGTTGCTTGCCGCTCTTCAGGAGCGCGGGTTCATCGTCCGCACTGATCATCCCACCGACGGCCGTCAGCACCTGGTGGCTCCGACCGAGCAGGCCGTGCGGACGATCCGCGCCGACCGCCGGCGTCGCGACGCCTTCCTGGCCCAACGGCTGGCCGAGCTCAGCCCGGACCAGCGCGCCGTTCTCCGCCACGCCGCATCAATCCTGGAGCGACTGGCCACCTCATGAGCCCGACGTTCCACTCCCTCGCGATCCGCAACTACCGCCTGTATTTCAGCGGCGGTGTGGTGTCGAACATCGGGACCTGGATGCAGCGGGTGGCGCAGGACTGGCTCATCCTTCAGCTGACCGGTAGCGCCACCGCCCTTGGCATCACCACCGGGTTGCAGTTCCTGCCGTTCCTGCTGTTCTCGATGTGGGGGGGCGCGATCGCTGACCGCTACTCCAAGCGCCGCGTGCTGGTTACGACCCAGGCGTTGATGGGCGGGCTGGCTCTGCTGCTGGGCGCGCTCGATCTGACCGGGATGGTCGCTGCCTGGCATGTCTACGCGCTCGCGTTCGCGATGGGCTGCGTGGTGTCGTTCGACAACCCGGCCCGGCAGGCGTTCACCGCCGAGCTGGTCGGCCCCGACGCGGTGCCGAACGCGGTCGGGCTGAACAGTTCCTCGTTCAACCTGGCCAGGCTGGTGGGCCCGGCGGTGGCGGGTGTGCTGATCGCCGCCACCGGCACCGGTCCGGTGTTCGTGCTCAACGCGCTGTCGTTCGGCGCGGTGATCGTGGTGCTCCTTCTGATGCGGGGGGATGAGCTGATGCCGGCGCCGCGCAGCCCGCGCGAGCGCGGTCAACTGCGAGCGGCGCTTCATTACGTTCGAACTACCCCTGAGCTCTTGCTGATCACGCTCATCGCGTTCTTCGTCGGCACGTTCGGCTTCAACTTCCAGCTGACGCTGGCCATCTTCGCTAAGAACGAGTTCGGCCGCGGCCCTGAGTCGTTCGGCCTGCTGTCCAGCGCGCTCGCGATCGGCACCCTGGCCGGCGCGCTACTGGCCGCCCGGCGCGGCCGGCCGACGCTGCAGCTGGTGGTGGGCGCGGCCTTGCTATTCGGCTTGCTGGAGATCCTCACCGCATTGGCGCCGACCTACTGGACGTTCCTGCTCATGCTCATCCCGACCGGGTTGGCCTCCCTCACCCTGCTCACCGCGATGAACTCGAGCATGCAGTTGGGCAGTGTGCCGCAGATGCGCGGCCGGGTAATGGCGCTGTACATGACGGTGTTCATGGGCGGCACCCCGATCGGTTCGCCGATGGTCGGCTGGGTGGCTCAGGAAATAGGTCCGCGCTGGAGCTTGATCGGCGGTGGCCTGGTCTCGGTGCTGGCCACGGTGATCGCGACGCTCTGGATCGCTCGGCGAACTGGAATCGATGTGCGTGAGCGGGTCACAGCGCTACGCCAACGGGCGGTTCTGCGACCATTCCGCTATGGAGCTCTCGCGCTATCTCGACTGCCTGCGCGCGGACGGTGACCTGCTGGCCCGGGCGGCTAGCCAAAGCCTGACCGCATCCGTGCCGAACTGCCCAGGTTGGACGGTTCGCGAGGCAGTGCTGCACGTTGCCGCGGTCTATCAGCACAAGGTGGCCACGATCCGGCGCAAGGACCGTCGACCGGAGGTCGGCGAGTGGCCGACCGAGCCACCAGCCGGCGTAGCGCCGGTTCCCTGGCTCGAGCAGTCGCTGGGGCTGCTGCTTACCGAGTTCGCCGAGAACGAACCGGACACCAAGTGCTGGACCTGGTATGAGCCGCAGCAGGACGTCGCGTTCTGGTATCGCCGGATGGCGCAGGAGACCGCGGTGCACCGCGTCGACGTCGAGCAGGCATTCGGTGAGCCGGCACCGGTGCCCGCCGATCTCGCCCTCGACGGCATCGACGAACTACTGGAGCGGATGCTTGCCTACGACTGGTTCAACGAGGCAGTAGACGGGCACGGCGAGTCCGTGCTCATCGACGGTGGCGTCCAGCTGTGGCGGTTGCGGCTGGCCGAGCGGGAGATCGGCTTCGAACGGCTACCGGTTGCCGACCGCGGTACGAACGCCAATGCCACGGTGCGCGGTGAGCCGGAGCAGCTCTACCTGTGGCTGTGGGGTCGGCTGCCGATCACGCACCTGACCGTGGCCGGCGACGGCAAGCTGGCGCGCCGGCTGCGCGAACACTACGTAGTCGCGTCCACTCAGTAGCCGGCCGTCGCTTCGATGCGACTGTTCGTCGCGGTGAACCCGCCGGCCGCGATTCTCGACGAGATCGGCGCCGCGGTCGCCCGGGTCCGCGAGCTGGCGCCCCGGCTGCGCTGGACCTCGACCCCGCAGTGGCATCTCACACTCGCCTTCCTCGGCGAGGTCGAGCCGGATGCACTGCCCGAGCTGACCGGCCGGCTTGCCCGGGCCGCTCGACGCCATGAACCGATGCCGCTCGCGTTTCGCGGGGCCGGCCGGTTCGACGGGCGGGTGCTGTGGCTCGGCGTACAGGGCGGGCGCGAGCCACTGGCGGCGTTGGCTGGATCGGTGGCGGCTGCCGCTCGCCGCAGCGGGATCGCGATCGAGGATCGCGCGTACCGGCCGCATCTCACCCTTGCGCGCAGTCCCACGCCGGCCGACCTGCGCCCACTGGTCGATGCGTTGCGGGGTTTCGCCGGTAGCGAGTGGACGCCGACCGAGGTGGAGCTGATCCGCAGCCGGCTCGGCCACGGACCGCCGACGTACGAGAACGCGGGACGCTGGCCACTCGGTCGCGGTTGTCCGCAGTAGGGCGCTGACCAGCGAAAAATCGGTGGCGATCAGACACTGACAGGCGCGGTTCGGATCTGGCATCCTGTGCGCTTCTCGGAGCTTTCCTCAC
>DATFRM010000289.1:0-11900 GCA_035263265.1 Actinomycetes bacterium | reverse complement strand
CGGCATCGGCTACCACGTGTTCCTCGGCCGGACCCGGCTCGGCTTCGACCTTCGAGCGACCGGCCTGTCCGAGCACGCCGCGGTGGCCAGCGGGGTGAACGTCAAACGGATGGTTCTGATCGCAATGCTGCTGTCCGGTGCGGTCGCCGGCTTGGTCGGTATGCCCGAGCTGCTCGGCGCCTCCTTCTCCTACGCGCTGAACTTCCCGGCTGGGCTTGGCTTCACCGGAATCGCGATCGCCCTGCTCGGCCGGAACCGGGCCCTGGGCATGGCGTTCGCGGCACTGTTCTGGGGGTTCCTGGACAGCGCCGGCAACGCGCTGGACATCAACCGCATCCCCAAGGAGATCGTGATCATCCTGCAAGGCACGATGGTGCTCGCCGTGGTCATCGTGTACGAGCTGGTGCGCCGATACCGCATCGCCGCCGAGCAGCGCCGGGTCAGTCGCGAGCTGGCGACCGTCCCGGCGGCCGAGGAGGTGCCGGTATGAGCACGTCGGGCTTGATCGTTAGCGGGCCGGAGGCGCCGGCCCCTTCGGCCCGGGTCCGCCGAACCGACTGGCGGATGCTCCTGATCGGCTTCTTTGGGCTGCTGACGTTGCTGTCCGTGGTCGAGGTGATCACCGGCGACAACACGCTCGTGTCCAGCGGGCAGATCAACGCAGCGGTGTTGGCCGCCGTCCCGATCGGACTGGCGGCCCTCGGTGGCCTGTGGTCGGAGCGGGCCGGCGTGGTCAACATCGGCCTCGAAGGCATGATGATCCTCGGTACCTGGTTCGGTGCGTGGGGTGCGCTGCAGTTCGACAACCCGTGGATCGGCGCGCTGGTCGGGGTGATCGGCGGCGCCCTCGGCGGCTTGGTGCACGCCATCGCGACCGTGACGTTCGGTGTCGACCAGATCGTGTCCGGTGTCGCGATCATCCTGCTCGGCACCGGGATCACCCAGTTCCTGTCGGCAGCGATCTTCGCTGACATGCCGGGGGGCGGGGAGATCCAGTCGCCGCCGCTACCCCGGATGGGCACGATCCCGACCGGCGGTCTGACCGATCCGCTGCTCACGCTCGAGCGCAAGGACATCTTCCTGGTTTCCGACCTTGCCGGCGTGCTGTACGGGCTGCTCACAAACATGAGCCAGCTAACCCTGGTGGCCATCCTGCTGGTGCCGTTTACCTGGTGGGTGCTGTGGCGGACCGCGTTCGGGCTCCGGCTGCGCTCGTGTGGCGAGCATCCGGTGGCGGCGGAGTCGCTGGGTGTGAACGTCTACTACTACAAGTACGTCGCGGTCATCATCTCCGGCGGACTGTCCGGCCTGGGCGGCGCGTTCCTCGCGATCGTCATGAACAACCAGTATCGGGACGGGCAAACCGCGGGCCGGGGCTTCATCGGACTGGCTGCGATGATCTTCGGCAACTGGCGGCCCGCTGGGCTCGCCGGTGGCGCCGGGCTTTTCGGCTACATGGACGCGATGCGATTGCGTGGCGGAAGTGAGGCGGTGCACGCACTGCTGCTGGCATTCGCCATCGGCTTGGCAATCTTCGCGATCTGGCGGCTCTACAAGGGCAGCCGGACCGCGGCGATCGCCAGTGGCGTGGCCGCGATCGGCATCTACCTGATCTACGCCAACACCGATACGGTGCCGCAGCAGTTCCTGTACTTCGCGCCGCACATCACCACGCTCATCGTGCTGGCGATGTTCTCCCAGCGGTTGCGAATGCCGGCGGCTGACGGCAAACCGTACCGCCGGGGCGAGGAATAGTGGCCAAGCCGGCGATCGACTGGGCCGCCCTGCGGGCCGCGGCCCGGGAGGCGATGGAACACGCTTACGCCCCGTACTCCCGGTTCCCGGTCGGCGCGGCCGGCCTGGTCGAGGACGGCCGGGTGGTCTCCGGCTGCAACGTCGAGAACGCGGCATACGGGGTCGGCCTGTGCGCCGAGTGCGGCATGGTGTCCGAACTGCACCGGACCGGTGGCGGCCGGCTGGTCGCGGTCGTGTGCGTCGGCCGCGACGGCACGCCGCTGATGCCGTGCGGACGGTGCCGGCAGCTGTTGTGGGAGAACGGCGGCCCAGACTGCCTGGTCGAGACCGAGCGCGGGGCGCGGCCGATGACCGAGATACTGCCGGACGCGTTCGATGCGGCCGACCTGACCGAGCACGGGGTCTGATGGACGTGGGGCCCGATGGACGCGGTTGACGTCATCCGCACCAAGCGGGATGGCGGTGAGTTGACCGCCGAGCAGATCGACTGGGTAATCGACGCGTACGTGCGCGGTGTGGTCGCCGACGAGCAGATGGCTGCGCTGGCGATGGCGATCTTGTTTCGCGGCATGACCCGACCCGAGCTGTCTCGGTGGACTGACGCGATGATCCGCTCCGGGGAGCGGATGGACTGGTCACAGTTGGACCGGCCGACCACCGACAAGCACTCGACCGGAGGCGTCGGCGACAAGATCACGTTGCCGCTGGCGCCGACCGTAGCCGCCTGTGGCGCCGCGGTGCCGCAGTTATCCGGGCGGGGACTGGGCCACACCGGCGGCACGCTGGACAAGCTCGAGTCAATCCCAGGTTGGCGGGCCTCGCTGTCGGCCACGGAGATGCTCGCGGTGCTACGGGAAGCCGGTGCGGTCGTGTGTGCGGCCGGGGAGGGCCTGGCCCCGGCCGACCGCAAGTTGTATGCGCTGCGCGACGTGACCGCAACGGTGGAGTCGATCCCGCTGATCGCAAGCTCGATCATGAGCAAGAAGATCGCGGAAGGTACCGGCGCTCTCGTGCTCGACGTCAAGGTCGGTTCGGGTGCGTTCATGAAGACCGCGCAGGACGCCCGGGAACTGGCCGAGACCATGGTTTCGCTCGGCGAAGTGGCCGGAGTTCGAACGGTCGCTCTACTTACCGGCATGGACACCCCGCTGGGCCGGACCGCCGGCAATGCGCTGGAGGTGCGCGAGTCGGTCGAGGTGCTCGCCGGTGGTGGGCCGGCCGACGTGGTCGAGCTGACTGTGACGCTTGGCAGGGAGATGCTTGCCGCCTGCGGGCTCTCGGACGGCAAGGATCCGGCCGAGGCTTTGCGGGATGGTTCGGCGATGGACACCTGGCGGCGGATGATCCGGGCTCAGGGCGGCGACCCGGATGCGGCCCTCCCGGTGGCCGCGCATTGGGAGGACTTCGTCGCGCCGGCGTCCGGGGTGGTGTCCAAGCTGGACGCGTACGCGGTCGGGGTCGCCGCTTGGCGGCTGGGGGCCGGGCGGGCTCGCAAGGAAGAGTCGGTACAGGCCGGCGCCGGGATTGAGTTGCATGCCAAGGTCGGCGATCGGGTGACCGCCGGGCAACCGCTGGCCACGCTCCACACCGACGACCCGGAACGTTTTGGCGGCGCGGCCGAGGCGTTGCGCGGCGGCTACGAAATCAGCGGGTCGGCTGCCGCAGCGGCGCCGGCTCTCATCCTCGACCGAGTCGCTGTCTAGGGGGTTGCCGTGCCTGAGTTCGTCGCCGGTCCCACCCGGATCCCGGTGCCGGGCGGCAAGGTGATCGACGAGTACGTCGGCCGGGTCAACAGCGAGACCGCGTCGGTCAGTGTCGCGCAGATGATCGCTCCGGGTGGCTGGCACGAGCCGGCCCAGACTCCGGAGTTCGACGAGGTCACGCTCGTGCTGCACGGCAGCGTGCGGGTCGAGCACGACGGCGGGGCGATCGACGTCCACGCCGGGCAGGCGATCCTGACCCGGGCCGGAGAACGAGTCAGGTACTCCTGCCCGGAGCCGGGCGGGGCCGAGTACGTGGCGATCTGTCTACCGGCCTTCGCACCCGAGCTGGCCCATCGCGACGATTAGGTGGCCCGGCTCTCGTCCGGCATGATCACCCACAGGATCAGGTACACCAGGATCGACGAGCCCGGCAAGAACAGGAACAGTACGAAGATCGCGCGGACTAGCGTGGGCGACCACCCGAACCGGCGGGCCAGGCCCGCGCAAACGCCCGCGATCACCCGATCGTCCCGCGGTCTGTACAAGCTGTCTTCCATACTTACCTCCTTGCTTCGACGCTAGTCGCGATCGCTGGTCTGATCGTCCGTCTTGGGACCTGTTGTCCGCTCCATCCTGAGAGTGATCGGCCCTGACCGAGCCGTAGGGGTCGGCTCAGGGCCGGGCTCCTGGAAGACACCTCGTCGGCGCCGTGATCAAGCGCTCGGCGGGCACCCGAAACGGGTAACCTGTGCGGGCATGAGCTCGCCCACTCTCGATCAGATCCTTCGGGCTCCCAAGGTCGTGTTACACGATCATCTTGACGGTGGGCTGCGCCCGCTATCCATCGTCGAACTGGCCGCCGAGACCGGTTACGACCGCCTGCCCACCACCGATGCCGAGGAGCTGCGCGACTGGTTCGTGTCCGCGGCCGATTCCGGCTCGCTCGAGCGCTACCTGGAGACCTTCGCGCACACGGTCGGTGTCATGCAGACGCCGGCCGCGCTGTCCCGGGTGGCAGCCGAATGCGCATATGACCTCGCCGCGGACGGCGTTGTGTACGCGGAGGTACGGTTCGCACCGGAGCTGCACGTGACCAGGGGCCTGAGCCTGGACGAGGTGGTCGAGGCGGTTCTCGCCGGGTTCCGCGCCGGTGAGCTCCAAGCCGCTACGCACGGGCACCAGATCCGGGTCGGCACGCTACTCACCGCGATGCGGCACGCGGCCAGGTCTCTGGAGATCGCCGAGCTTGCGGTCAGGTACCGGGACGACGGCGTGGTCGGGTTCGACATCGCCGGTGCGGAGGCCGGCTACCCACCGACCCGGCACCTGGATGCGTTCGAGTACCTGCACCGGGAGAACGCACATTTCACGATTCACGCCGGTGAGGGGTTCGGGCTGCCGTCGATCTGGCAGGCGATCCAGTGGTGCGGCGCCGATCGGCTCGGTCATGGGGTGCGGATCATCGATGACATCGGGGTAGCCGAGGACGGTTCGATCCAGCTGGGGCGGCTCGCTGCCTATGTCCGGGACAAGCGGATTCCGCTGGAGATGTGCCCGAGCTCGAACATCCAGACCGGCGCCGCCGCATCGATCGGCGAGCACCCGATCGGGCTGCTGCGCCAGCTCTATTTCCGGGTCACCGTCAACACCGACAACCGGCTCATGAGCGATACATCGATGAGCAACGAGTTCGCGCGGTTGGTGACCGCGTTCGGCTACACGCTGGACGACATGCAGTGGTTCACGGTGAACGCGATGAAGTCGGCGTTCATCCCGTTCGATGCCCGGTTGGCGCTGATCAACGACGTGATCAAGCCCCGGTACGCCGAGCTCCGCGCGGAGGCGGCGTTCGCAGCCGCCGGAGCGGCTGCTGGCGCCAGCGAAACTCCCATCGCCTAACGCCACCCGACTCGCCGGCTCCATGGGCCCGCCTCTTGATGGATGTGGCTGCAGTTGGGCGGCATCGAGGCCGCCGGGTGTTTGTCGCAAATCCGGTCTTGTCCCGATAATGTCCGCGGATGCCGTCGCTTGGGCGGCCCTGCGGACGGGGGCGAGATGCAGGCCGAGTTTGAAGGTGGTAGACCGGCCGAGCCCGCCGGGTCTCCAGACGAGTTAGCCGGGCAACCGGGTGAGCCGCCCGGGCCCGCCGAACAAGTGACGCCGGCCCTCACTGGTCCGCCACCCGATGTGGCGTACACACCATGGGCGCCGACCGACTCCACGTATCCGGCTGCCCCTGGCACTGCATCGGTCGGCGGCACCGTCGTGCCTGGGCCGGCCGGCGAACTCGGCGCCGTGGTCCCGGCAAAGCAGCGCCGGCGCCGGTTCTGGCCGCGCCGGTGGTGGACCCGTACCGTCGTCCTGCTGCTGGCGCTTGCGCTGGTCGGCGGCGGCTTGTTGCTGCTGCGGGACCAGGTCGGCTCCGACTCGAGCGCCGCGTCGGCTGGCAAAGGCCAGCCCGGACCCACCCACCCGAACCTGCTCGCAAGCAACCGCGATGCGTTCAACGCCCTACTCGACCGTCGCACCGATGCGGTCGCGGATGGCGATCTCAAGGCGTTCCTGGCCGATCTCGACCCGACCAAGACCAAGCTGATCAGGAAGCAGCGGCTGCTGTTCAAGAACTTGGGCAAGCTTCCGGTCAAGTCGTTCAAGTACGTCCAGACGAGTTACCTGCCGCCAGTGCCTGTGCAGGCCGGCAATCCGGACGGCGAGTTCAGTACCGGTCACGCGATGATCGAGGCCTGGCTGCGGCTCGTCGACGCCGATCCGCGCCCGACCGTAGCGCGCTACTCCCTCAAGCTCGAGTTGCAGGCGGGCAAGCTGGTGATCACAGACGTCTCCAGCACCGGTGCGGTCCGGCCGTACTCTCCGACGCCTTGGGACTCCACCGATCTGACCGTGATCCGGACCACCCACATGGTGGTTGGGGTCGCCTCGGACGAGACGGATCGGGCTCAGGCGGTCGCCGACGCCGCGGAGCGTGCCTACGATGCCTCGCTCGGGCTTTGGCCCAAGCAAGCACGCAAGGAGTTCGTCATTTTCGCGGCCGGCAAGCGGTCGACATTCGAGAGCTGGTACGGCTTCTCGGACGACACCCCCGACTTCTCGGTCGGTCGGGCCTTGACGGTGCCAACCTGCTGCCAGACCAGGCACAAGAAGCTCGGCGACTCCACCTCGACTCATATCGTCCTCGACCTGAGCGAGCTGTCCGATCCCATCGACCTGGAGTGGACGCTCGCGCACGAGCTGACTCACGCGGTTGCCCAGCCTCGTGCCGCCGCCGACTACGACGCGCCGAGGTGGGCGAGTGAGGGATATGCCGAATACGTCGGGATCAGGCTGCTGGCCAAGCGCGGCTACTTCGCACTGTGGGCCAGAGACGTGCGTGAGTACGTCGCAGACGGCAAGTTCCGCGATCGGCTGCCGAGCGACTCGGGCTTCTACGGACGAAGCGCCGATATCAACTACGCGCTTTCGGTGCGGTTCTTCGAATACCTGGCCGGTGAATATGGCGAATCCACGGTGAAGAACTTCTTCTTCTACCTCAACTCGATGGATCCGCTCGATACTGACGCGGCGATGCGGAAGTACTTCCACGCCTCGCAGCGGAAAGTGGTGTCCGACTGGGCAGCCTGGGTGCGTAACTCCTGAGCCGGCATTGGCCATCAGCGGCTAGTAGCGAGTGGCCGGCCCCGCGCCGGGATGGTCCTGCCCGGGCACCGGGTTCGCGCCGGTCGCCAGTTCGCGGATGCGCTGCTCGACCTCACGACGGCCGCCCGGCCGGGCTCCCAGCGCGCATTGCCGCTGGACCACCGCCCGCTCGGATCGCCACAGCCGCCAGCCTGTCCTGATCATTAACGACGGTCGCTTGCGACCTTCGCGGAGATCGCGGACCAAGCGGCGGACGAACGTTACAACGGGCGGCCGGCGCAGGCACAGCGCATCGGCCAGCACGCCACGGGTTGCACAGTCCGTGACGATCTCGGCGGCGAAGATTCCCTCGGCGATGAACACCGATCCGCCCTCGATGGCTATCGACCGGTGGCCCACGTGCCGGTCCTGGCTAATGTCGTAGATCGGCACATCCGCGGTCCCGGTGGCCGCGAGGTGGCAGACCGCCCGGACCGCCGCGGAGGCGTCCCAGGAATCCGGAGACTCCCAGTCCACCTGGCCGTCGAGTCGGGGCAGGGTCGGATCACCGGCGTCTTTATAGAAGTCGTCCAAGCTCAGGATTGGTAACCCGGAGCGGCGCGCCACATAGGACTTACCCGAACCGGACGGACCGGCGAGCAGGACGACACGGGCGAGCGGAACCGGCAATGGCACGAGCTAAGTATCCGGACCGGTACGGTACCGAGTCGACCGGATGCGAAGCGGCGAACCCTGCGCTTGGATCCCGGCCGTACTACCCGTTCGCCATCCGGCGACAGATGCGAGGATTGCCAACTATGACCTACCGGCGAACTCTGAGCGCACTCGGCCTTGGCGTACTCACCGTGCTGCTGTCGGGATGCATCAAGCTCAACATGAATCTCACGGTGCATTCGAACGACACCGTGTCCGGCTCGGTTGTCGCCGGCGTATCGAAGCAAGTGCTTCCCGCCTTCGGGGGTGAGCAGGCCGTTCGCGATCAGGTTAAGCAGCTGCTGTCCGAGAACGAGCTACCGGACAGCGTCAAGATCACCGACTACAGCGACAACAGCTATTCCGGCATCAAGGCCACGTTCGACGACCTGGCTCTGGACGAGGTCAACAACCGGCTTGCCGGCCGAACCGAGGGCCCGCTGATCAAGCACGAGAACGGCCAGTTCATCGTCAACACGACGCTGCCGTTGACCGGCGATGCATTTGGAGCCGGCGATCTCGGAGTAGCGGCCGGGACGGGCGACATCCGCATCGTGGTGACATTCCCGGGCCGGGTGCTCAGCCATAACGGCCAGCTCGACGGGACGACCGTTACCTGGGTCGGCACGCTCGGCCAGGACCTGGTCATGCAGGCGGTGTCGGAGGACAGCGGGGCGGAGAGCGCCAGCGGCGGCGATAACGGTCGCATGGTCGCGTTGTGGATCGGCCTGGCCGCGCTGCTGGCTGCCGGGCTGGTCGGCTTCTTCCTGTACCGGCGGAACCGGCGGGCCACTCCGGCCGCGGCCGCGGCGGGCTCGCAGGACACCGCAGGCACAATCGCGGACTACGACCAGCCGGTGGCCGAGCCGCAGGGCCAGGTCACGACAACCCAGCAATACGGGACCGAGGCGCCGGCCTATCCATCGCAGGATGCGGGGACCACCCAGGAGTACGAGACGCCGCCGGTTGCCGGTGCGCCATCAGACCCTGACCAGCAGCCGCCGGCTGGGTCGCCGCCGGCGTCCGGCTCACCGGCTTGATCACCGCACAAACACAAGGGGCGTAGGTGTGCATCTCGGGCGCGCCGTCCGGGACGATCGGGTACGCTCGGTCCCGCTTGCGGGGGTCCGCACTTGGGTAGCGTGCGGGCCACTGTCGCCCCCCGCCCCTTACTGACTCCGGGCCAGGTTAATGACCGAAGACATCCTCCGCGTCCATGGCGGTTTCCCGCTGCACGGTGAGGTACGCGTGCGCGGCGCCAAGAACCTCGTCTCGAAGGCCATGGTGGCCGCGTTACTCGGACATGTACCCAGTCGGCTGCGCAACGTGCCGGACATCGCCGACGTCCGCATCGTGACCGGGCTGCTGGAGGCGCACGGTGTCTCGGTCCGGCCGGGCGAGGAAGACGGGGAGCTGATCCTCGATCCGTCCCGGGTGGACCGGGCCGAGGCCGGCGAGGTGGAGGCGCACGCCGGGGTCAGCCGGATCCCGATCTTGTTCTGCGGTCCGTTGCTCCACCGGCTCGGGCACGCGTTCATCCCCGATCTAGGCGGCTGCAACATTGGCGGGCGGCCGATCGACTTTCACCTGGACGCGCTGCGCAAGTTCGGTGCGATCATCGAGAAGGCTCCGGACGGCATGCACCTGTACGCCCCGGAGCGACTGCGCGGCACGCAGATCTCACTGCCCTACCCGAGTGTGGGCGCGACCGAGCAGGTGCTGCTGACCGCAGTCTGTGCCGACGGAGTCACTGAGCTGCGCAACGCGGCGATCGAGCCGGAGATCATCGACCTGATCGCGGTGCTGCAGAAGATGGGCGCGATCATCAGCGTGCACACCGACCGGGTCATCCGCATCATCGGTGTCGAGCAGCTCGACGGCTACACCCACCGCGCGCTGCCCGACCGAATCGAGGTCGCGTCCTGGGCCTCGACCGCGCTGGCCACCAAGGGCGACATCTACGTGACCGGCGCCAAGCAGATCGACATGATGACCTTCCTCAACATCTTCCGCCAGGTCGGCGGCGCGTTCGAGGTCGACGACGACGGCATCAGGTTCTGGCATCCGGGCGGGGAGCTGCGGGCAATGCCGCTGGAGACCGATGTTCACCCCGGCTTCATGACCGACTGGCAGCAGCCGCTGGTGGTCGCGCTGACTCAGGCGAGCGGGCTGTCGATCATTCACGAGACGGTTTATGAGCAGCGGCTCGGATTCACCCAAGCGCTGGTCGCGATGGGCGCCACGATTCAGCTCTACCGCGAGTGCCTGGGCGGGACCCCGTGCCGGTTCGGTCAGCAGAACTACCTGCACTCCGCGGTCATCTCCGGGCCGGCCAAGCTGCGCGCGGCCGAGTTGGAGATCCCGGACCTTCGCGGCGGCTTCTCGTACCTGGTCGCGGCGCTGGCGGCCGAGGGCACTTCGACGGTGTACGGCATCGACCTGATCTACCGCGGCTACGAGAACTTCCTGGACAAGCTGCGGGCGCTCGGCGCGCACGTCGAGCAGGGCCGCGCGTAAGTCGGCTCGGTAGCGCCGGCCGGCACTCCCCGAGGCCGGCATCAAGCAAGTGGTGGGGGATCCCCGACGCTGTCGAGCTTCCTCGACGTCGTCGGCTATCCCCGACGCTTCCATGAAAGCCCGCCTCTCCGCGTGCTGCGACTGCCCGCGGAGCTCCGCGGGCTGTGGACAACGATTTAGCTCTGCTGCTCATCCACAGATCATGGAATCGGGCTCGCATACATGGCGACACCACCGACACGCTTCCGAGATGACCGACTACGCATTCATGATTGGGGGCGGAGGTGCGCACATGCCTGTCGCTCCCGACCTGTGGCCACTCGACCGCCCGCTTACCGTCGACGACCTCGATGTGCTGCAAGACGACGGCTTGCGCTACGAGCTGTGGGACGGAGTGCTCCTCGTGAGCCCGCCGCCGGGCCTCTGGCATCAAGAACTAAGCCACCGAGTTCGCGCCATGGTCTCGCGGCAGCTTCCTAGCGATTGGTTGGCTCGGATGGAGGTCGGTGTCGGCTTCGGGTCTCGGAGCCGGCATCTACAACCTGATGGGATTGTGCTACGAGCTGCGGTGCTGAGCCCGGACCTGGAGTACGTCAGCGTTGAGGACATTGCGCTGGTCCTGGAAGTCGAGAGCCCGTCAACGGGGCTGTACGACCGAAACACCAAGCGCGACTGGTACGCCGCGGTCGGCATTCCGATCTACGTCCGGGTCGAGATCAACAAGATGCACGTGGCCACGGTGGTCGTGCAGGAGCTACGCGACGGACGCTACGTCGAGACCGGGCGGACCGACGCCGGCACCGGGTCGGTCACGATCCGGCAGCCTGGACCGATCGTCATCGATGCCGCTGAGCTGATGACAATCCAGGAGCCCTAGCGGCGCGGCGTGTGGCAGGATCCGGGGCGCACACTCACATCCGGCGACCAAGGGGACCTGCGTGTCCATACACATTCGCAACATCACGATCGACTGCGCCAATACGTATCAGCAAGTCAGCTGGTGGAGCGAGGCAACCGGCTGGCAGGAGGACCCGGAGAATCCGAACAATCCGAGCGATCCCGAAGGTCTGCTGCTCACTCCGCACGGCATCAACCTGGTGTTCGTCCCGGTGCCCGAGGGCAAGACCGTCAAGAATCGGATCCATCTCGATCTGCAGCCGCAGGACCGATCCAGGGACGAAGAGGTCGACCGCCTGCTCGAGATGGGAGCGACGTTGGTCGACGATCATCGTCGGCCCGACGGACTGGGCTGGGCCGTGCTCGCCGACCCGGAGGGTAACGAGTTCTGCGTAGAGCGCAGCGCCGCCGAACGCGCCGCGACCGGGTAGCTGACGGTCCGCTGCGGGGAGCGCAGCACGGCGGGCGGTGACTGAGTAGTTGTCGGTCCGCTGCGTGAGCGCAGCGCCGCGGAGCGGACCGCGACCGACTAGCTGACGGTCCAGGTGTCGCCGCCGGCCAGCAGGGTCGCCAGCTCGCCCGGGCCCTGCTTGCTGATCGACTTCTCGATCTGCGCACCCATCAGGTCGTCGTAGGTGACCCGGTCGACCTGCCGGAACACGCCGATCGGAGTGCGGCGCA
>DATFRM010000288.1:0-4596 GCA_035263265.1 Actinomycetes bacterium | reverse complement strand
GCCCCGATCTACGACGAGCCGGAGGTAGCCAGGACCACCCTGATGCCGCGGACCAAGCCCGGGCCGGTCGATCGCCCAGGTCGCGCCGGCGGCGGTGGCCAGGGGCCGGGCCGGAAGGCGTGACCCACCGTCCTGCCCAGGGTGAGCGGTCGTCCCTAGACCCGACCGCCATGGGACACATCCGGATCGGCATCGACACCGGCGGCACCTTCACCGATGTCGTGGCGTTCGACCAGGCCACCGGCCGGTTGCTGGCGACCAAGACAGCGAGCACCCCGACCGCTCCGGCCACCGCGTTCCTGACCGGCATCGAGAAGGTCCTCGGCCTGCTCGGCGAAGGGTACGGCTACCACGCGGTGGACGCGGTGTCCCACGGCACCACAGTCGCGACCAACCAGCTGCTCGAGGACGACATCGGCGAGCTCGGTTTCGTCACTACCGAGGGGTTCGAGTTCGTGCTCGAGATTGCCCGGCAGGCGGTGCCGGACGGCTACGGCAATTCCTACTTCTGGGTCAAGCCGGCCCGGATCGTGCCGGTGCACCGGGTGGCGACGGTGTCCGGCCGGTACGACCACACCGGTGCCGAGGTGGCACCGTTCGACGTCGACCAGGCGGTCGCGGTGGCCCGGTCGTTTCGAGCGCGCGGCATCGACACGATCGGAGTGTGCTTCCTGCACGCGTACGCCAATCCGGCGCACGAGCTGCACATGCGCGAGGTGCTCGCGCGCGAGCATCCGGATGCGGTGGTGTCGCTGTCCAGCGAGGTGCTGCCGGAGTACCGGGAGTACGAGCGATCGATGACCACGCTGGTCGACGCCGCGGTAAAGCCGCGGATCGCGGACTACGTCGCGGGTATCCGGTCCCGGCTGGACGCGGCCCGGCCCGGCCTGCCGTTCTACGTAATGAAGTCCAACGGCGGGGTGCTGTCGGCAACCGAGGTGGTGCACCAACCGATCACTACCGTGCTGTCCGGCCCGGCCGCGGGCGCACTCGGCGCCGCCCTGGTGGCATCGGAGGCCGGGTACGACTCGGTGCTGACGCTGGACGGCGGCGGCACCTCGACCGACGTGTCGGTGATCGTCGGCGGGCGGCCCTCGGTCACCACCGAAGGCCAGGTCGGCCGCTTCCCGACCCGCATTCCGATGATCGACGTGGTTACTGTGGGCGCCGGCGGCGGTTCGATCGCCGCGGTGTCCCCGGAGGGCTCGCTCAAGGTCGGACCGCGCTCGGCCGGCGCCGATCCCGGGCCGCTGTGCTACCGCAAGGGCGGTACCGAACCGACTGTGACCGATGCGTGCGTGGCGCTTGGCCGGATCCCGCCGCACCTGCTCGGCGGCGAGATCCCGCTCGACGTCGAGGCCGCCCGGTCCGGCCTCGCGGACTTGGCCGGGCGGCTGGGGATGGCGCCGGACACGACCGCGGCCGGGATTCTGGAGATCTTCGCGTGGAACCAGGCCAACGCGATCCGGCAGGTGACCGTGAAGCGCGGTCTGGACGTACGCGAGTTCATGCTCACCACGTTCGGCGGCTCCGGCTCACTGCTGGCCTGCCGGCTGATCGACATCCTGGGTCTGCGCGGCGTGCTGGTACCGCGCGATCCCGGCACGGTCAGCGCGTTCGGCCTGCTCACCGTCGACGTGCGCAACGACTACGTACGGACCAGGGTCAGCCGGGCCGATGCCCTCGACCTGGACTCGACCGCGAAGGCCTACGAGGAACTGGCCGCCCAGGCCGCCGCCGCACTGGATCGCGAGGGATTCGAGCCGGCCGCGCAGCGGCGGCTACGCTCCGCGGACCTGCGGTACTACGGCCAGGCGTTCGAGGTGCGGGTGGACGCCCCGGCCGGGCCGATCGACGCGAACTTCGCGCGCACCGTGGTGGCGGCCTTCCACGACGCGCACGAGCGGCTGTACGGCTACTGCTACCGCGACCAGAGCGAACGCCATCCAGTCGAGTGGGTGAACCTACGGGTGACCGGTATCGGCCCGATCACCCGGCCGGAGCTGATGCGATCGCCCGACGGGGACGGCGACCCACGCCGGGCGGTGAGCGGATCTCGGCCGGTGCGCTTCGACGAATGGACCGAGGTACCCAGTTATGACCGTGCCCTGCTGGCTCCGGGAGATCGGATCGCCGGTCCGGCGGTGATCGAGGAGTTTGGCTCGACCGTGCCCATCCATCCGGGCTTCGCCGCTGCGGTGGACTCCTACCTGAACCTGGTGGTGACCCGATGAGCGCGGCCTCCTCCCAGGGCCCGGGTCCTGATCCGGTCCTGGTCGAGATCGTGGCCGGCACCCTCGCCTCGGTCGAGAAGGAAGTGGAGACCGCGATCGGGCGGACTGCGCGCTCACCCATGATCAGGGACGCGCACGACTTCCGAGCCGGCATCCACGATCGCAAGCTGCGCAAGCTCACCGGCCGCTCGTACTCGGCCCTGGTGCACCCGGTGGTCAGGGACTTCCCGCTGACGATCATGCGGCCCGGCGACGTCTACTTCCACAACGACGTGTACCTGTCCGAGGGCGGCATCGGTCACCTGCCCGACCTCTGCGTGACCGTGCCGGTGTTCCATGACGCCGGGCTTGGCGCCGGGCCGGAGGTGGTCGCCTTCGTTCAGGCGTTCGGGCACCACGACGACATCGGCGGCGCGGTCCCTGGGTCGATGCCGTCCGCGGCAACCTCGGTGTACGAAGAGGGCCTGATGGTCCCGCCGATCAAGCTGTGGGACCGAGGTGTCCCGAACCAGGCCGCCTTGCGGATCATGACTCGCAACTCCCGAATGCCGGACTCGCTGGCCGGTGATCTGGACGCCGAGTGCTCGGCCTGCCTGATGGGCGCCGCCCGGCTGGCCGACCTGGTCGATAGGTACGGCCGGGACACGATCGAGGCGTGCTTCGAGGCCATCCTGGCATCGACAACCAGTACATACCGCCGGGAGATCCTGGCGAAGATCCCGGACGGTAGCTACGCCTGGGAGGACTACGCCGAGCACGACGGGGTGGACCCGCCGGCGCTGCACCGGCAGCGGATCACGCTGACCAAGACGCCGGACAAACTGGTGCTCGACTTCACCGGGACCGGGCCGCAGGCCAAGGGGCCGATCAACCACGCCGGCGACTACGCGGGCGGCAACTTCCTGGCCAAGTGGCTGGCTCCGATCCTGCGCAACCTCGCCGATACTCCGCAGCGGGCCGCCGAGCTGGACGTGAACGAGGGCGTGGTACCGCTGCTCGAGTTGCGCTTCCCGCCGAAGGGCACGCTGCTCACCCCGGTGTTCCCGGCGCCGACGAACGCGCGCACGTTCGTGATCCTCCGCCTCCTCGGCGTGTTCGCCGGGGCGCTGGCCAAGGCGGTGGACGGGCGGATGCCGGCCGACCAGGAGACGATCCGCTACACCGGCGTGTACGGCGTGGATGCCCACGGCGAGCCGTACCTGATGCGCGAGGTGCTGGGCGGCGGCTCCGGCGGGCGGTGGTACGCCGACGGCGAGGACACGATCCATGTGGTGCCGGACTCGCGCAACCTGCCGGCTGAGTTCACCGAGTTGCGGTTCCCGCTCCGGGTGGAACGGCTCGGACTCGCCTGCGACTCCGGTGGGCCTGGCCGATTCCGCGGCGGGCTCGGCTACGACAAGCACATCAGGGTGCTGCGGGACGGCTACTTCATGTCGATCGCGGACCGGTCGATCCTGTCCTGCTGGGGCGTGCGGGGAGGCAAGGCCGGCCGGCCGTTCTCGATCGTGGTGGACCCGGGCGGGCCGAATGAGCGGGAGGTGGACGCGCTGGCCGACGCGGAGCCGGTCCGGGCCGGCGAGGTGATCCGGATCCGGACCACCGGTGGTGGCGGCTGGGGCGACCCGGTCGACCGGGATCCGGCGCTGGTGGCGGCCGACGTGCGGGTCGGCAAGGTTTCGGTGCCCGGCGCGCGGGACGACTACGGGGTAGCAGTGACCGCGGGGATCGGCGAGGGGGCGCCGCCTGCGGTCGACTTCGACGAGACGGCTCGGCTGCGAGACCGGATGCGCGCGGACCGGGCGGCCGACTGGCCGGACGGCCAGCCGTTCTTCGATCGTGGTCCCGGATACCGGCGGTTGGCCGGGCGACCGCACGCCGACCTCGATCTCCGCTGAACCCGTGTCCCGACCTCGGCTGAGCTCCGTTTTCGATCAGTGCTGCGCTCCGTTTCGATCATTACTGCCGTTGTTGCGTAACAATTCGCCCAAACAAGGTGATCGTTTGCACACACCGCGGGTAATGATCGGATGCAGCGGTAGGTACGGCCGGGGGGATGACCGCAGGCGCCGGTACAGGAGAGGATCGCCCGCATGCTGTTGCCCCCGAACCTGCACGTCGCGCTCCTCGAGGACGAGATGGCGGTCTGCCGGCTGCAGGCGGACACTCCGCCGCCGCTGCTGGCGGGTACGCCGTTGTACTCGGTCACCGCCGATCCCGACGTGATCACCGTGGTTTGCCGGCTAGCCGACGCGCCGGAGGGGGCGGACGTCGACCAGGGCTGGCGCGCTTTCAAGATCGAGGGCCCGCTCGACACCGGGCTCGTCGGCATCCTCGACTCGTTGCTCACTCCGCTGGTAGCGGC
>DATFRM010000287.1:0-7063 GCA_035263265.1 Actinomycetes bacterium | reverse complement strand
TGGGGAAAGATCGGGTGGTCGAGATCTCCGAGCGGCTCGGCCGCGCTCCGGCGCTGCCGGTGAGTCGGCTCAGCGCCGCCGGCCGCCCGTTGCGGGTGGGCCTTCAGGACTCCTGTCATCTGCGCAACGGGCTCGGTGTCTTCGCGCAGCCACGCGCGGTGCTGCGCGGAATCGCGGACTACGTCGAGATCGACGGTGCCGACCGGTGCTGCGGAGCGGCCGGCACCTACTCGATGCTCCGCACCCACGACAGTCGGCGCATCTTGGCGGCCAAGCTGGATGCGATCGAGGCGGCCGGCGTGGACGTGGTGGCCGTGGTCAACCCGGGTTGCCTGCGCCAGCTGCGCGCCGGTCTACGGTCCCGGCGGTCACCGGTGCGGGTCAGGCACCTGGCGGAGCTGGTCGCGGCGGCAGCCACCGAGCCAGATACGAAGTGAGCCCGCCGAGGTCGGTGCCGGCACAGCGGTAGCCGATGTGGCCGTCGGGCCGGACCAGATACTGCACCAGCCCGCCGCGCCCGAGCCGGCGGAGCAGACCGCGGCCAGCGTCCCTCAGCACCTCGCCGCCCACGCCGGTGGACGGGGCCGGATCGCCGGTCAGGTAGCGGACCGCAACCAGGTCCCCGAACGGCGCGGTGGCGGCCGCGACCAAGGCGTGGTCCCAGCCGTCGACTGGGCCGGTGATCAACAGATGTAGCCGCGGGCCGGACAGGGCCTCGTGCAGCCAAGCAGGCCGGTCGCCTCGCTCGATCGGCCCGTCCGGCACCCGGTCACCGGCTCGCGGGCCCATCCGGAGCCGAGGTCGGCCCTCGATGCTGAGCGGGCTGCCCCGGTATCTGATACCGAGCTCGGACACGATGCGGAAACCGACCCGCCGGAGCGGCCCGATCCGGCCGGCGAGCGGGACTAGGCGCGGCAGTAGCCGGGTCCGGACCACGCGACGTACCCGGCTGGTTCCGGTGGCCACCCGGAACGGTGCGTCGGCCAGCCGCAACACGAACCGGCCAACCGGTTGCCGCTCGGCCTGGTAGCTGTCCAGAAGCACCGGGTCGGCGCCGCGAAGAACGAGCGCCAGCTTCCAGCCCAGGTTCCACGCGTCCTGGATGCCGGTGTTCATCCCTTGACCACCCGCGGGGCTGTGCACGTGCGCGGCATCCCCGGCCAGGAACATCGGCCCCGCCCGATAGTCGGTGGCCAGCCGCTGGTGCAGCTTGAAATAGGTCAGCCAGAACGGATCACGTAGCCGCAGCGAACCGCCGGTGAACGAGTCGACGATTGCCTGCAGCTCGTCCATGGTCGGCTGTTTCTCGCCCGGATCGGGATTGGCATCGGCGATCGTGAGGATCCGCCAGCTGGCCGGATGGCGCAGCGGGAAGAACAGCAGCACGCCGTCGTCGCCCGGGAAGAAGTGCGCGGCGTCCGCGTCGAGGTCGCCGTCGACCTCCACGTCGGCCAGCACGAACGTCTGCGGATAGGCCGAGCCCGCGAACCCGATCCCGGCTTCGTGCCGAACCGTGCTGTGCGCGCCGTCGCAGCCGACCAGGTAGGACGGCTCGACCTGTTCGGTCCGGCCGTCCTGGTGGCGCAGCGTGCAGCGCAGCCCTTGCGGTCCTACCCCGGTTTCGATCAGCTCGGTGCCGCGCTCGATGGCGAGCCCGCGCTCGGCCAGCGATTCGGACAGCACCGCCTCGGTCTCGGCCTGGGACAGGAACAGCACGAACGGGTAGCGGGTGTCGCCGAGCCCGGTGTCGAAGATCGGCACGTCGACCACTGCGCCGCGGGCATGGAACTGCAGCCGGACGGCGTCATTGCCACGAGACAGCAGCGATGCGGCCAGGTCGAGTGCGCCGAGCACTTCGAGAGTCCGCGGCTGGATCGCCAGCGCCCGCGACTCGTGCACTCGATCCAGCTGACGATCGATCACCCGGGCGCGCACACCCCACGCCGCCAGCGTCAGGCCAAGGGTCAGGCCTGTCGGGCCGGCACCGACGACCAGCACGTCGAGCCGGGATGCGGCGTCGGGCATGCCGAGAGGCTATCGGGCGACAAGTAGGGTGCGCGACGTGGTGGTCCGCGCACCCTAGCTACCTTGTACCTAGGTCTATCGGCAGGTGCGCGGCTCGACTGCAGCAAATTCCCCAAGAATTTCGCGGGCCCGGGTCGAGTTGTGCTTGCTCGGCCCGGGCCCGCGGTGCGTGATACGGCTACTCCGCGACACCGGCTCCCTGCGCGACCGAGATGTCGACGTCCGCGGGCTTGGCCTTGATCGCGAATATGGTCACCAGCAGTGCCGCCACCGCAAGCACGGCCGCGAACTGGAAGGCCCTGGAGATGCCGTGCGAAAGGATCAGGTCGTAGAACGGTGGTGGTGGGATCTTCGTCTGCTGGAACTGGGCCAGCTGTTCCGGTGTCGAGTTCGCCTGGATCGCCGGCAACTGCTGGGTCAGCTCGTTGCGGAATGCGGTCCCGAACACGGTGGTCAGCACCGCCAGACCGATCGAGCCGCCGACCATCTGCGACACGTTGAGCAGACCGGAGGCGGCACCGGACTCGCGGTTCTCAACCCCACTCAGGGCCAGCACCGTAACCGGCATGAACACGAAGCCCATGCCCAGCCCGAAGATCACTATTGGACTGAGCAGCCCTTCGACGTAACTGCTGTCCGCGCTGATCTGGGCCAGCCAGATCAGACCGATCGCGGCCAGCAAGCCACCGATGACCATGAACAGCTTCGGCCCGTACTTCGGCAGCATCTTGGCCGCGAACCCGGCGGTCGCCGCGATCGCGACGGTAACCGGTAGGAACGCGAAGCCGGCTTTGAGTGGGCTGTAGCCGAGCACGTTCTGCACAAACTGGGTGAGGAAGAAGAACATCCCGAACATGGCCGCGGCGAACAACAGCATCACGACGTAGCTGCCGGTACGGTTCCGGTTGCGGAACAGGTGCAGCGGCGTGATCGGCTGCTGGCTGTTGCGCTCGATGAGCAGGAACGTGGCGAGCAGGAATGCCGAGGTCGTGAACGAGGCGATCGTGACGGGGTCACTCCAGCCCCGGTCGACGGCGCTGATGAAGCCGTAGACCAGCGCCACCATGCCGACCGTGGAGGTCAGAGCGCCGGCCAGGTCGAACCGGCCCGGATGCCGCTCGGACTCGCGAATGTACAGCGGGGCGAGCACGGCCACCACGATGGCGATCGGGACGTTCACGAACAGCGTCCACCGCCAGGACAGCCACTGGGTGAGCATGCCGCCGGCGAGCAGGCCGACGGCGGCACCGGCGCTGGAGACCGCCGCGAACACGCCGAACGCGCGATTCCGCTCCGGACCTTCCTCGAAGTTCGTAGTGAGCAGCGCCAGTCCCGTAGGTGACGCGATGGCGCCGCCAACGCCCTGCAGGGCGCGGGCCGCGAGCAGCTGCCAGGACTCCTGGGCCAGGCCGCCGAGCAACGACGCGACCCCGAACAGCAGGATGCCGGTGATGAAGACACGCCGGCGGCCGAGGATGTCACCGGCTCGGCCACCGAGCAGGAGCAAACCACCGAAGGTCAGGGTGTAGGCGTTGAGCACCCAGACCAACCCGGTCGGGCTGAAGTCGAGCGCACGCTGCATCTGGGGTAGTGCGATGTTGACGATCGTGGCGTCGAGCACGATCATCAGCTGCGCCGCGGCGATTACCGTGAGCGCTAGACCGGGATGGCGACCGTGCTGAACGGCAGCGCCGCCAGCTCCCTGGGGAGCAGTCTCCTGTGACGTCATGGCGGTTTCTCCCCGTTTGGTGGAGGCTTAGGGAACGCTTACGTACACTAACGTGCGACACTAACCACTAGAGCTTAGTGGACGCAAACGTTCACTACGCATTAACACGGTGGCAGCTATGACTGTGCGGGCGATGCCGGGGCCGTGCGGCGCCGGATACCCCAGGCGCAGGCGCGGCCAGGCCCTGGAAAGCGCGATCACGGAAGCAGTGCTCGCGCTGCTCAGCGAGATCGGCTACGAGGCGGTCACGATGGAGGGGGTCGCCGCCCGGGCGCGCACCGGTAAGGCCGCGCTCTACCGCCGCTGGGCCTCCAAGGCCGATCTGGTCGTCGATGTGCTGGAGCGGTGCCTGGCTCCGATGGACGATCTTCCGGATCACGGCAATGTTCGGGACGATCTGCTTGCCGTGCTCCGCCGGTTGGCCGGGGTGGTGAACTCGCCGGCCGGCTGCGCCATCCCGGCCCTGGCTACCAGGGACCGCGCGTTCGTCGAGCTGGTCGCGGACCGGGTGGTCGTTCCCCAGCAGCGGATGCTGATCGACGTGCTCCGCCGCGGCATCGCGCGCGGCGAGGTGCGGCCGGACGTGCCGCTCGGCCTGATCGCCGAGGTTGGGCCGTCGATGCTGCTCAAGCGGGTGCTTGCGGACGGACCCACGGTGCGGGACGCGTTCGTGGTCTCGATTGTCGACGAGCTACTGCTGCCGATGATCGTGCCCCGGCCGGCGCTGGACCGGGTCCAGGGTTACGGCGCGAGCACCTCGTCGACGTAGCACCAACGCCACGACTCGCCCGGTTCGAACGAGCGCATCACCGGATGCTCGGTCGCCGCGAAGTGGGCAGAGGCATGCCGCCGCGGGGACGAGTCGCAACAGCCGACCCGGCCGCAGGTCAGGCACAACCGCAGGTGCACCCAGTCGGTGAACCCGTCGGCCAGGCAGTCCTGGCACCCCTGTGTGCTCTGCGGCTGCGGGTCGCCGGCGTTGTCCAGATGGATGCAGCTGAGGTTCATCCCAGTTCCTCGCGGTCCAACATGGCCTCCTCCAGATCCATGTCGCGCTGCGTCCGGACCAGAACCTCCTCGGCGATCCGGCCCTCGTCTCGAGCGCTACGAAACACCTCTCGCTCCGCGTTCAACATCGCTCGGCGCAACCTTACGTACGCCGCCGACGGCGTCTCGCCGCCCCCGCCCAGCCGTTCCCACGCGGTGTTGGAGCGGCTCTGGGTGAGTTCGCGCAGCCGCTCCACGACCGCGCTCGGCGCCTCCGCCGCCAGCTCGTCCAGCCGTTCCCGAGCGGCCCGGCTCGCGGCGTACTGGATTGCCGCCTCGGCCAGGAAATCCTTGGCGGGGTCGTCGGGCGGCACGCGCACCCAACGGGCGAACCTGGCCAGCGTCAAGCCCTGGATCACGAGTGTGCCGATGATGACCGCGAACGCAAGCCAGACGAACAGGTCGCGAGGGTAGGGCCGGCCGGCCAGCGTGAGCGGTAGCGCCAGCGCGGTTGCCAATGTGACTACGCCGCGCATGCCGGCCCAGCCGATCACCGTCGGCACCGCGAGCCGCGGCGCCGGATCGCGATCGCGGATACTGGGCACCAACCGCGGCAGGTAGGTGGCCGGGTACACCCACACGAACCGTGCCGCGATCACGGTACCGAGCACCGCGGCGGTGAGCGCGACCACCTCCGAGGTCGGCGTGTCCAGTGCCTGCAGCACGTCCCGAAGCTGAAGCCCGACCACCAGGAACACGAGGCCCTCGAGCACGAACTTCACCATTCGCCAGAACGCGCCCATCTGCAGCCGGGAACCGGCGGACAGAAGTGTGGGCCACCGATGCCCGAGATACAGCCCGGTCACCACCACCGCCACCACCGCAGAGGCGCGCAACGCATCCGCCGCCAGCGCGACCAGGAATGGGGTCAGCAACGACAGCGAGTTGTCCAGCAGCGGGTCCGTGGTTCGCCGATGTAGGAAGCCGAGCATGACCGCACCGGCCGCGCCGACCAGGATGCCGCCACCGGCGGCGAGCAGGATCTCCATGGTGATCTCGCCGAAACCGACCGCGGTGCCGACCGCCGCCGCGACCGTGACCCGGAACAGAACGAGCGCGGTCGCGTCGTTGAGCAGGCTCTCGCCCTCCAGGATCGTGACCATCCGCCTGGGCAGGCCGATCCGGCGGGCGATCGCGGTGGTGGCGATCGCGTCCGGCGGCGCGACCACCGCACCAAGCGCCAGGCAGGCGCTGAGTGGCACCCGCGGGAGCAGCGCGTGCACGACCACCCCGACCGCGAGCATGGTAAAGATCACCAGGCCGATCGCGAGCAGCAGGATCGGACGCAGGTTGTACTTGAACGCCGGCACCGAGGTCTCTAGTGCTGCCACGTACAGCAGCGGCGGCAGGATCCCGATCAGGATGAACTCGGGGTCGAGGCCGATCGTCGGGAATCCCGGCACCAGCGACAGGCCAAGTCCCACGACCACGAGCAAGATCGGGGTGACCAGCGACCACCGCCGAGCCAGTGCGCTGACCGCGACCACGACCGTGACCAGCCAGACGATGTCGATGAACTCGTGCACGGGTTGCAGCCTAGGCATTCACCCGGCCGCTAGCGATCAGCTGTGCGGATCGACCTTGGGCTCGACTGGCCGGTCGCCCAAGCTCGTCCACAGGTGCTGGGCGGCGTAGCTGCGCAGTGGTCGCCACCGCTCGGCCAGTTTGGCGATTGTGCCGCGATGGTCGGGCACTCCGAGCTCGACCAGTGCGTACCTGATCCCGAGGTCGGTGCCGGGGAACGCGTCCGGGTCGCCAAGCCCGCGCAGCGCCACGTAGCTGGCGGTCCACGGCCCGATCCCAGGCAGCTCCAGCAGCGTCGGCACCGATCCGGTCCAGTCGGCGCCGAACTCCAGATCGACCGCTCCACTCGCCGCCGCGGCGGCGACGGTGCTGATGGTACGGATCCGGGCCTGCGGCATCGGTAGCTGCGTGACCTCGGCGAGCGTCTGCGGACTCGGGAACGTGTGGGTGACGCCATCGACCGGCACCGGCAGCGGGATGCCGTAGCTGGTGACCATCCGCCCCGCGATCGTCCGGGCCGCGCTGACCGAGATCTGCTGGCCGATGATCGCCCGGATCGCGGTCTCGAACGGGTCGACGCTGCCGGGCACCCGCAGCCCCGGTCGGGCCTGGACCAGCGGGCCGAGCAGCGGATCTGCGCCGAGCGTGTCAACCACGGCGACCGGGTCCGCGTCGAGGTCGAGCAGGCGCCGGCACCGGGCGACAGCCGCATCCAGGTCACGCCGGTCGGCCAGCCGG
>DATFRM010000286.1:0-7283 GCA_035263265.1 Actinomycetes bacterium | reverse complement strand
GCCGAACTGTCACCGATGTCACCGGCGTCGGTCAGGACGCGTTCTTCGACGACCTCGGCGGGGTCGGGCAGCTGGTGGCCAAGGGCAAGCGGTACTTCGTTGCGGTTACCTTCGTGTACGACTCGCCACAGTCTGGGATCGAGATCGGCAAGAAGATCGCGGCGAAGATGCTGGCCGCGGCGGCGGAGGCCTGAGCCTATCCGCGCGGCAGGTCCGCGATATCTGGCGGCAGGAATCGGTGCCCGGTGACCAGTTCCGAGACGCCGGACCGGTCCAGGTACGGGGTGATCCCACCGAGGTGGAACGGCCAGCCAGCGCCGAGCAGCAGGCACAAGTCGACGTCCTGCGGCTCGGCGACTACGCCGTCGTCCAGCAAGAGCTGGATCTCCTCGGCGAGTGCGGCCAGCGCCCGCTCCCGTACCTCGTCCGCGGTCAGCACCGTTTCGCCGGACTGGAACAGCTCGGCCAGATCCGGATCTACGACGGGCTTGCCCTCCGGCCAGACGTAGATGCCGGGCTTGCCGGCGGCGACCAGCCGCCGCAGGTTCTCCGACACGCTGAACCGGTCCGGGAACGCCTCGTGCATGACCTCCGCGCTGTGCAGCGCGACCGCCGGGCCGACCAGCTGAAGCAGCACGAACGGCGTCATCGGCAGTCCGAGCGGGGTCAGCGCCGAGTCGGCGACCTCGATGGGGGTGCCCTCGTCGGCGGCCTTGGTGACCTCGCCGAGGAACCGAGCCAGCAGCCGGTTCACCACAAACGCGGGCGCGTCCTTGACCAGTACGCACGATTTCTTCAGCGCCTTACCGACCGCGAACGCGGTGGCCAGCGTCGCGTCGTCGGTCTGCTCGCCGCGCACGACCTCGAGCAGCGGAAGCACCGCAACCGGATTGAAGAAGTGGAAGCCGACCACCCGCTCCGGGTGCTGCAGGCCCCGAGCCATCTCGCTGACCGACAGCGAGGACGTGTTCGTGGCCAGGACGCACGTCGCCGCCACGACCGCCTCGACCTCGGCGAACACCTGCTGCTTGACCTTCATCTCCTCGAACACGGCCTCGATGACGAAGTCCGCGTCGGCGAACGCGTCCTTGCTCGGCGATCCGGTCACCAAGCCGCGTAGCTTGCTCGCCTTGTCTACCGAGATCCGGCCTCTGCTCTGCAGTTTGTCGATCTCGGCGTGTACGTATGCCACGCCCTTCTCCAGCCGGGCCGAGTCGACGTCGGTGAGCACGACCGGCACCTCGAGCCGGCGCGCGAACAGCAGCCCCAGCTGACTGGCCATCAGTCCGGCGCCGACGATGCCGACCTTGGTCACTGGGCGGGCCAGCTCTCGGGGTGGTGCCCCGACCGGCCGCCGGGCGCGCTTCTGGACCAGGTCGAACGCGTACAGCGAGGCGCGCAGTTCGTTGGTCATCAGCAGCTCGGCCAGCGCCTCGTCCTCGGCCGCGAAGCCTTCGTCCCGAGTCCGGTGCCGGGCCGCGTCGATGAGCTCGAGCGCTCGGTAGGGCGCCGGCGCGGCCCCGTGCAGCCGGCCGTCGACGATGGCCCGGCCACGCGCGACCGCGGCGTCCCAGCCCTCGTCCCGGTCCAGCTCAGGGCGCGGTACCTCGGTCGTGCCGGTGAGCACGCTTGCCGCCCAGAGCAGCGACTGCTCGAGGAAATCGGCCGGTTCGAAGATCGCGTCGAAGATGCCAAGGGCGTGCGCGGCCTGCCCGGTCAGCATCCGGTTCTGGTTGAGGGCGTTCTCGATGATCACGGTGGCCGCGCTGTTCGCACCGACCAGGTTCGGCAACAGGTAGGCGCCACCCCAGCCGGGCAGCATGCCGAGGAAGCACTCCGGCAGCCCGATGTTCGAGGCGCCGCTGGACACGGTCCGGTACGTGCAGTGCAGCGCCACCTCGAGGCCGCCGCCCAGCGCGGCACCGTTGACGAACGCGAACGTCGGCAGGGCGAGTTCACCGAGCCGGCGGAACACATCGTGACCGCCCTTGGCGATCCGGTATGCGTCCTCGCGGCTGCGGACCAACGGCACTCCGGTCAGATCCGCGCCGACCGCGAAGATGAATGGCTTGCCGGTGATGCCGACACCGACCAGGTCGTCGGCCGCCGCCACTTCGTCCAGTGCCGCGTCGAGCGCCGCCAGTCCGCCCGGCCCGAATGTGTTCGGCTTGGTGTGGTCGTGGCCGTTGTCCAGGGTGATGAGCGCGAAGCGGCCGGCCCGCAGCGGGAGGTCCAGATACCGCACCAGCGCGTTGGTGACAATCTCATCCACGAACACGGTCTCGGTCATGCCTGGCCGCCCTCCTCCGTGCCGGTCCAGTGCGGGTTCTCCCAGATCACCGTGCCGCCCATGCCGATGCCGATGCACATGGTGGTCATGCCGTACCGGACCTGTGGGTTCGCCTCGAAGTGCCGGGCCAGCTGGGTCATCAGCCGCACACCGGACGAGGCCAGCGGGTGGCCGACCGCGATCGCGCCGCCGAACGGGTTGACCCGCGGATCGTCGTCGGCGATGCCGAAGTGGTCGAGGAACGCCAGCACTTGCACTGCGAACGCTTCGTTGATCTCGAACAGACCGACGTCCGCGATGGTCAGGCCGGCCTTTGCCAGCGCCTTCTCGGTGGCCGGAATCGGCCCGACGCCCATCATCTCCGGCTGCACCCCGGCGAACGCGTAGGTAACCAGCCGCATCCGTACCGGCAGCCCGAGCTCGGTGGCCACCTCCTCGGCGGCCAGGATGCATGCGGTGGCGCCGTCGTTGAGCCCGGCCGAGTTGCCTGCGGTGACCTTTCCGTGCGGCCGGAACGGCGTCTTCAGGCCGGCCAGCGCTTCCATCGTGGTGCCCGGCCGGGGCGCCTCGTCGGCGGTGGCCAGGGACCAGCCAAGCTCCGCACTGCGAGTGGCGACCGAGACCAGGTTGGCCTGGATGGCGCCATTCGCGTATGCCTTGGCCAGCCGCTCCTGACTGGCTACGGCGAACGCGTCGGCCCGCTCCTTGGTCAGGTGCGGGAACCGGTCGTGCAGGTTCTCGGCCGTCTGGCCCATGACGACCGCGGACTGGTCGATCAAGCCCTCGGCGATGATGCGCGGGTTCGGGTCGATTCCCTCCGCCATCGGATGGTGGCCCATGTGCTCGACCCCACCGGCGACGACCACGTCGTACGCGCCGAACGCGATCCCGCTCGCGGTCGTGGTGACCGCGGTCATCGCGCCCGCGCACATCCGGTCGATCGCGTAACCGGGCACCGAGATCGGCAGCCCGGCTAGCAGTGATGCGGTGCGGCCGATGGTCAGGCCCTGATCGCCGATCTGGGTGGTGGCAGCGATGGCAACGTCGTCGATCCGCTCCGGCGGCAGTGCCGGGTTGCGGCGCAGCAGCTCACGGATGCACTTGATCACCAGATCGTCGGCGCGGGTCTCGGCGTACATACCGGTCGGCCCGGCCTTGCCGATCGGGGTGCGGACGCCGTCGACGAAGACGACGTCGCGGACGGTTCGGGGCACGTAGCACTCCTCTACAAGTGCGGTCCGAGGTGGCAGGACCGATGCTACTCACAAGTAACAACGCCGCACAGCCACCCATGCCCCGCCTGGTCGCAGTCAGCCCGCGGACTCCTTGGTTCGATGCCGAACCAGCGCCTTGGCCAGCACCTTCGCGGTCTGGTCGCGCTGCCACGGCCGGGCACCGTGCTCGGTCAGGAACCCGCCGATCGATCCGGCGGACAGGTCGGGCGGCGGCTGCCAGGCCAGGCGGCGCACGGTGTCGGGTGCGAGCAGGTTCTCGGTTGGCAGGTTGTGTTCGTCGGCGATCGCGGCCACAGCCGCCCGCAGAGCGGTCAACCGCTCCGCGGCGACCGGATCGCGATCCGGCCAGCTACGCGCCGGCGGCGGCCCCTCGGCGGCCGGCGATGGATCGGGCAGCGCATCCTCGGCCAGCCGACTCGCGGCTGTGATCGCCGCCCACCACTGGTCCAGATCGCGTCGCGGTCCGCGCGCGGTGAACGCCGGCAGCGCGGTCAACCGCGACTTCGATGCCGGCTGCTGGATGGCCGCCTCGATGATCGCGGCGTCGGGGAGGACCCGGCCGGGGGAGAGGTCGCGCTGCTGAGCGACCCGGTCCCTGGCCAGCCACAGCTCCCGAACCACCGCAAGCTGCCGCGGCCGCCGGACCCGGTGGATTCCAGACGTGCGGCGCCAGGGGTCCCGGCGCGGCGGCGGGGTCGGTGCGGCGGCGATAGCGGCGAACTCCTGGTGCGCCCAGTCCAGCTTCCCGGTGGCCCGGAGCTCGGCCTCTAGCGCGTCGCGCAGCTCGATCAATACCTCGACGTCGAGCGCGGCGTAGTGCAGCCACGGTTCGGGTAGCGGCCGGGTCGACCAGTCGACCGCGCTGTGCCCCTTCTCCAGCCGGTAGCCGAGTACCTCCTCCACGATCGTGCCGAGTCCGACCCGCTGATACCCGAGCAGCCGGCCGGCAAGTTCGGTGTCGAACAGCCGGTGTGGTGCCATGCCGATCTCGGCCAGGCACGGCAGGTCCTGGCCGGCCGCGTGCAGCACCCACTCGGTCTCGGCGATGGCGGTGCCGAGCCGGCCCAGGTCCGGGCAGGCGATCGGATCGATGATCGTGGTTCCGGCGCCGCGGCGGCGCAGCTGGACCAGGTATGCGCGCTGGCCGTAGCGGTAGCCGGATGCTCGTTCGGCGTCGACCGCAACCGGTCCGGTACCGGCGTCGAACCGGGCGGTGACGGCGGCCAGTTCAGGCGCGGACACGATTACGGCCGGCAGCCCGTCGCGCGGGGTCAGCAGCGGGATCGGTTCGTCGATCTCGTCAGTGGGTGCCGCGCTGCTCACACCCCAACCGTAGCCCCCGAGCACCGCCTACCGCGGGCTAGCTGATGACACCGGTCCGTAGCGAAATCGCGACCATCCCGGCTCTGTCGCCGGTGCCCAGCTTCCGCGCGATCCGGGCCAGATGGCTCTTGACCGTCAGCTCGGATAGCCCCATCGCGGTTCCGATGTCCCGATTCGACCGGCCATCCGCCACGTGCCCGATCACTTCGACCTCACGCTTGGACAGGCCGCCGGGCACCCCGTCACCGGTGGCAGGTCGGCTCGGTGCGACCTGGGCTCGGCCGAGCCGGCGGTCCCTGGACAGGATGAAGCCGCGCACTCCCGCATGCAGTGCGGCGGCGACCAGCCGCAGGTCGCCGACCTGGGAGACGGCCAGGCACCCCGGCCAGCCGGCGCGCCGCAGCTCAGCGAGCAGCCCGAGCCCGGAGCCGTCCGGCAGGGCCAACTCGGCGATGCACAGGTCGCGCGGTCCGAACGTGTGGGCCCACGCCCGAGCCTGCAGGACAGTGGCGGCTTCCGCGACCTCGCGGGCGCCCAGCGGTCGCAGCCGGCGGACGAGCTGGGCTCGCGCGAACGGATCCGGCACGACCACCATCGCGGTGAACCGCATGCCCGCCAGTGCGGGTGCAAGGACGGGGGCGTCGGCAAGTACCGTCACCGGTCCTCCTGGCTGCGACGGGATGGATCCAGGTCGCGACGTCCGTCGGATCAGGCACCGGGCCGGGTCCGCGCGAAAGCCTTACTGATAGATCGGCTGCGGTGCCAGTGGCCTTGAGGGCTCAGCGCCCGGGCGGCCGGGTCGGCCGCAGTGGCGTCACCCCGGGCGGCAGCGGCGGCAACCCGGCCGCCGTACACAGCAGCTCGCCCCACGCGGTCAGGTGCGGTTCGAGATCGTCGCCGATCGGGGTCCAAGACGCGCGGATTTCCACTTCGGCGGCAGGCGGCCGATCAGCGAGCTCGCCGAACCCCTCGGACGACACCCGGCTGACGGTGCCGCTGGCCGCCAGGTATTTGGCGCCGCGGACGTCCAGCGCCTCCATCAGCCAGCTCCAGCCGACCTCCGCCAGCAGCGGATCGATTGCGGTCTCCGGTTCGAGATCGGCGCGGACGTAGGTGACCAACCGGAAGGTACCGCCCCACTCAGCCGGCTCGGCCGGGTCGTGCAGGACCACGAACCGCCCGGTGGCGAGCTCGGCGCCCTCGCTGCTGACCTCGGCCGACAGCGCGAGCGCGTGCGGGGCCAGCCGGGTCGGCGCCGGCGCGTCGGACAGCGATACCTCGGACCGCAGCTTGGCCGCCCGAACACTTGCCTGGGCGCGGCGAAAAGCCTCGGGCAACCGGTCGGGCTCACGGCTGGCGCTCATGCTCCGCAGCGTACGTCGCCGTCCAGCCCGATCTTGGGACCGTCTCGGATCCGGCGTGTCCCTAGGGTCGAGGGGCGCAGGGCGGACGGGGAGACAGCCGAGGGGCGCTGGCATGCGAGGATGCCTCGGTGGCTGCCGCCGATCCGCGCGACTCGGTGTTCGTCCGGGCTTGCCGGGGTGAACCGGTTCCGTACCAGCCGGTCTGGTTCATGCGTCAGGCCGGCCGGTCGCTGCCGGAGTACCGCAAGATCCGCCAGGGCGTTCCGATGCTTGTCGCGTGCCGGCAACCGGACCTGATCACCGAGATCACCATGCAGCCGGTGCGGCGGTACGGGGTCGACGCCGCGATCCTGTTCAGCGACATCGTGGTGCCGCTGGTCGCCGCCGGGCTGGACATCGACATCGTGGCCGGGACCGGGCCGGTAGTGGCCGATCCGATCCGGACCGAAGCGGATCTGGACCGGGTTCGGCCGCTGGATCCAAGCGCCGTCGATTACGTGGCGCGCGCGGTTGCCGAGTTGCGCGGCGAGCTCGGCGGCATCCCGCTGATCGGGTTCGCCGGGGCGCCGTTCACCTTGGCGTCGTACCTGATCGAAGGCGGGCCATCCCGCAACCACGAGCGCACCAAGGCGCTGATGTATGGCCAGCCCCGCCTCTGGCACGACCTGCTTGCCCGGCTGGCCGCGATCGCCGGGGCGTTCCTGCAAGTCCAGGTCGATTCCGGGGCCAGCGCGGTGCAGCTGTTCGACTCCTGGGTTGGTGCGCTGGCCGCCGCCGACTACTCCCGATTCGTGGCCCCGCACAGTGCCGCCACGCTGGCCGCCGTAGCCGGCAGGGGCGTGCCGCGGATTCACTTCGGGGTCGGTACCGGAGAGTTGCTCGGCCTGTTGGGCGAGGCAGGCGCCGAGGTGGTGGGGGTGGACTGGCGGGTGCCGCTGGACCAGGCAACGGCACGGATCGGCTTGGGCCGGGCCGTGCAGGGCAACCTGGACCCGGCCGCGCTGTTCGCGCCCTGGGAGGCGGTGGCCGCCGAGGTGGATCGGGTGCTACTCGCCGGGAAAGCGGCCCCCG
>DATFRM010000285.1:0-7292 GCA_035263265.1 Actinomycetes bacterium | reverse complement strand
GATCGTTGCCGGATTGTCGATGTCGAACGCGAAGAAGACCAGGTCACCGGGGAGCAGTGCCCCGATCCCGGCACCCCGCGAGATCCGAGTACCCGGTCCGGCGAGGTACTGCGCCGAGGACACCCTGGGCAACGCGATGCCGGCCGCGGCCGCCGCGTGCAAGGTCAGGCCCGAGCAATCGAAGCCGACCACGGCCCGCCCGTCCTGGCCGCCGGGGGAGCAGCAGACGCCGGTGGTCGGTCCGGTTGCGCTGCCGCCGCCCCAGCTGTATGGCGTGCCGAGCCAGCGCATCGCGGCCGCCACAATCCGAGACCCGAGCCCAGACGCTGGAATCGGGTCGAGCGCGGCGATCGACATTTCGTCGTAGGCCGCGATCCAGCCCGTCACCTCCGCAACGTAGACGGCCGAGTCGTTGTACCGGCGCAGCGCGGAGGCCAGAGCGCCACTATCCAGCAGGTCGACCGTGCTCTCTCCGCACAGGTACAGAGCGGTGGTCAAGGTCGCGTCGAAGACATTGTGCGGGTCGGCCATCCGGTCGCTGTTCCCGTCCCGGCCCTGCTCGGCCCAGGTGCCGGGCAGGAACTGCAGCGGGCCCACCGCGCGGTCCCAGGTCGGATTGCCGTCGTAGTGACCTCGGTCGGTGTCCGGCACCCGGGTCGTTCCGGGCACGGTGCCGTCGAGCAGCGGTCCGTAGATCGGTGGCGTGACCCGCCCGGTCCCGCTGACCGTGTGTCCAGCCGCGTGACCGGACTCCACCATCCCGATGCCGGCCAGTACGGACCAGCGCATCCCGGCACAGCCGGGCCGCAGCTTGGCGGCCGTCGTGGCCGCCTGGGAGTACGCGATCAGCAATGTCGGGTCGATACCGGCTACCGCGGCGGGCGCCACGATGATCGGCGCACCCAATCCGGTGGCGGCGAACAGGGCGACGAACACCACCGCGACCGCGGCCACGATGGGGACGGCCAAGCCGATCGCGACCTTGGCGACCACCGCTAGCGCCGCCTGACCGGTCCGGCCCGGGCCGCCTGGAGGCTGGCCCGTAGCGCGGCCGTGCGCTGGCCGGTCCTGCCATTGCTGCCGTCCCGTGTTACTCCGCGTTGGGTGGCTCCAGCGGCGACACTGCCCCCACGTTGAGCGACCGCGGCTGTAGTGACCCTGCCCATGGCGGCCGCGGCGGTAATGGCTCCGCGCTGAGCGGTCCCGGCCGCGTAACTCGCCCCGCGTTGGGCTGACCCGGCGCCCGCTCCGCGAACGGCGGCCGAGGCCGCACCCGCCACCCGCGGGGTGGCTCCGGCGCCGCCAACTCCGCGTACGGCGGATCCGGCGGCGGCGGCCCCGCGGGTGGCCGATCTGCCGGCGCCTGCTCCGCGTACGGCGGATCCGGCAGCGCCAACCCCGCGGACCGCGGCTTTGGCAGCACTGGCCCCGCGCACGGCAGCCCCGCCGGGTCCGGTCAAAGCGGCACCGGCCCCCTGCAGAAGCGCCGCGGCACCGCGCCGACCGCGGTTCGAGCGCGGCAGCGGCGCCCCGTGCCTGGCCCGACTACCGGCGTCGACAACCCCGCGCACGGCCTGCGTGGTCAGCCGGGCCGGTTCTGTGACCGGCCGGGCGGCGGTCCGCAGCTCGGCCTTGCCCTGGTTGACGAACCTGGAGATCGCTGAGGGCGGCGCGCCGGTCCGTACCCACACCACCGGTGGCCCGGTCGGCGGCCGAGCGTGGGCAAGCCTCGCGGTTACGGTCGCGGCTGCCCGCTGACCGGCGTTGAGCAACCGGCGGTGGAACACCAGCGCCGCGAACGCCGCGACATCGATGACCACGAAGCTGACGATCAATGCCTGGCCGTTCGTCTGCTCGAGCAGCACCTGGACGAACGTCATAAACAGCGCAAGGAACACCAGCGACAAGAACAAAGTGAGCACCGCACGCAGCACGCCGCCGACCCACTGCCACATCGCTGCGCGCCCAGGGCCGGGCAGGATCGCCAGCGGCAGGACGAACACGGCCCGGATTACTTCGAACGCCAGCCACAGCTGGGCCATGAGGTAGCCACCCACTACGACGACGAACAGCGCCACGATGATCAGCGCGGCAACGAAGGTGAGCAGGGCACCGAGCAGCCGGTCGATGGTCGGGTCCTCGTTGAACTCGGCGTATTGCTCGCAACCGGCCGACGTCATGATCTTGCGCGGATCGTTGTCCTGGTGCTCGTCGGCGGTTCCCCACGGACCGTCCCGGACGATCTCCTCATACGCGTCCCGGCACCGGCTGTCGACTGAGCTGTCGAAGATCACTCCATAGTTGAGCAGCTGGTGGGGGCGCCGGATGAACGTGTCCACCAGCGTCTCGTTGACCGGCTTGCTGATCCGATCGGTGCCGCTGCACGGGCCGAGGTCGTCCGGGTCGATCGGACCCCGAGCGGGTTCCGGATCCGGCCTGCCGGGTGGCAGCGCGAGCTCTGCCACGCCGGCCGTGAAGCAGCGGGCCGCATTGGTGACTCCGCCGGTGCCGCCGTCGCCGAGCAGCAGCAGGGCCGGCGAGGCCAGCCAGGTAGCCACGATCGCGGAGATCAGGATGCTCATCGCACCCTCGCGCAGGCCACGGCTGCGGCTGCGGAACAGGACCAGCCAAGTCGCGTACACGCCGGCCACCGACAGCAGCAGCCCCGGTAGCCCGATCCGGTCCACGATCTGCGACTGGAACGCCTCGGCGATGTTGTTCACCGGGGTGAACAGAATCCGGACCAGCTCGAACTGCAACGCCCAGTCGATGAGCCAGGCGGCGAACCCGACCAGCATCCGGGCTCCGGCGAACGCGACCGACGTCGGCCAGTAGGTGATCTTGCGAATGATGTCGTCCCACGCGCCCATGTCGGCGTGGATGTCGTAATGGCTGATCGGGACACCGTTGGCATCGGTGACCGTGAACGGGGCGAGGATGCCCGGCTGGTCCGGGTTGGGCTGGAGGCCCAGCACGGTGAGCCGGGCCGCGAGCCCGGCAGCGAGGGCCATGCTCATGCCAGCCCCACCAGGCTCATCGGCGGGGCGTCGGTCGGTGTGACAAGCGGGACACCGTTCGGGGCCGTCGGTAGCGCAACGGCCGCCGTCGTCGACGGAGCTGCCACCGGCGTGGTGATGATCGCCTCGGCCACCTCGGGCAGCGGCGGCAGCACGATCTTCACCTGTTCCACCGAACCGGCGAGGTGCCGGTAGAGGCACTCGCCCGCGCGCCGCTCCCGCTCTGCCTGGTTGCCGTGCACCGGCGACAGTTCCTTGGTGACCAGGTCGACCAGGCCCGGCTCGGTGGCGTCCAGGCCGAGGAACTCCAGGCCGCGGCTGGCCAGCGCCGGGCTGCGGTGCCGGAACAGGAACCGGTGACTGAGCAGTCCGCGGATCGTTTCGTTGCCGAAGTCGGACGGGTCGTGGCTACCGAGGAACGCCCCGGCGAAGTGCTTGCGACCGTCCCTGATCTGCTCGAGCAGCAGCTCCTGACCCTCCACCGACGAGGTCAGCCACCAGCACTCGTCGAAGAACACGCCGACGAACCGGCCGCGGTCGGCAAACGACACCTCGCGGCACAGGGCGGCGATCAGGTACAGGCAGGCGCGCCCGAACACCTTCTCGAACTCCAGCCGGCGAAAGCGGTGCTCGATCGACAGCTCGTCCCGGGTCGGCAGCGTCAATCCGGCGGTTGAGAACACCACCGACGCGGCGCCGCCGGAGGCCACATCTTCCAGCCGAAGCGACGGCAGGTTCGGGTCGAAAAGCACCCGGGCCAGCTGCTTGGCGGCCACCACCCGCAGCTTGCGGGAGAGGTCGGCGGCCGCCGGCTCGTTCACGGCCGCACGCCGATCGAGCTCGGCGACCAGCTCGCTCATGGACGGGCTAGGCCGCCTTACCACCGCGCCGATCGCCTCGGCCAGCACGATGCCCTCGAGCTCCATCGGCGCCGTGCCGAGCAGCAGGGTAAGGAAGCTCTCGGTGTAGCGCCCGGCCACCGTGGGCGGGAAGATCCGCAACGGATCCAGGTTGACCTCAGCCCGCTCGCTGATCCTGATCACCTGAGTGGCACCAGGACAGGCCTGCGCGAACCGCACCCACTCCTCGACCGGAGTGCGGTCCACGACCAGCGCCCTCGCGTACGGATCTCGGGCCAGCAGCAGCCACATGAACACCTTCATCGCGACCGACTTACCGGCGCCCAGCTCGCCGACCCAGCCCGCCGATGCGCTGGCGTTGACCCGCGGACCGTAGGTCGGATCGACCAGCACCGGCCGGACGCCGCTGCCGCCGAGGCTGAAGCCGAGCAGCCCACCGATCGGGTCGCCGAGGCTGCCACCGGCCCATGGCATCGCCATCGCGAAGTCCCTGGCCAGCAGGTACTGCACGTAGTCGCGGGCCACTCGCGGCGTTTGGTAGCCGGGCAGCATCGCGGTGTAGAGCATGAACTGATCACCCAGCGGCCGGGCGAGCTGGTAGTCGTTCGCGGCGTACGCCTTGCGGATCGCTTCGGCGTACGCCTCCACCTCGGCCCGTTCCGGCGCTGCCACGCACAGCGCGATGCTGACCTGCAGCTCGACCTCGCTGGCGCTGGCCTGCAGCCGGGCCCGGTAGTCGTCGAGCGAGGCACGCGCCTCCTGGAGCGCGGCCGGCACGCCAGCGGTCTCGTGGCTGTACTCACCGACCTGTTCGGCCAGTTCCCTGGCCTGTCGCCGGCTCCGTGCCTCGGCCTCGACCGCCGGTACGGTGCGGATCCGGGCGGCCCAGTCGATCGGGATCCCGAAGTCGTCGAGGTTGGCCAGCCACTCCGATCCGGGAAACGCGAACGAGTCGGGCATCTCGGCCACCGTGAGCAGCGCCTGGTAGCTGGCGCCCTGCTCGGTGACGACCTTGAGCACGCGGCGGTCGAACGGACTCGGGCCAGCGCCGTCCTCGTCGCTCTTGGCGCCTTCGTCGAACACGGTCTCGTTGACCACGGCCAGCCCGGATCTCGGCTGGCTGGTCTCGGATCGGGGTAGCGCAGGCTCGTCCAAACCGCGCCTGGCCGCCCGGGCGTGCATCCAGAACACCTCGGCCGGGCTGGCCTCGCGCAGGTGCACGGTTCCTGGCAGCGTCGCACGAAGCTGCCTGGCAGCGGCCAGATAGCCGCGTACTTCGTCTCGGTCGGGCGGCGCCGGGGCCAGCCCGAAAGCGCCGACCAGCGCCGCCTTCGCCGAATCGAGCACTGCGGACGCGCGCTGCGACCGGGTCAGCATTGGCAGCGGTACCGAGATCCAGTGGGTACGCTCGTGCAGCGCCATGTCCTCGAGGCTGTCCAGCGTCGCCTCGCACGCTTGGATCCACTGCGGGCAGTGCTCCAGCGGTACCCCGTCGATCATCCGCCGGACCACGTCGCCGGCGTCGGTGCGTGGGCACAAGCTGATCAGCAGTGACTCGGCCGGCAGGCCCTTGAGTACGGCCTCGGTGGCATCCAGCAGGTCGCGTTTGGCGGTCCGGCCGGCGTGGTGATAGCTGGTCGGCAGTACTCGCCAGGTCGCCCAGACCGGGCCGGACATCGTCCAGGTCAGGTTGCCGGCGAGGTAGCGGATCGGAGAGCGCACGCGGTGCCCCTAGGTAGTCCGGTCCAGCAGCTGGGTCAGCCCGGTCGGCGCCAGCACGGGTTCGGGCGGACATCGCTGCGGCCGCACGGGGGCGGCCACCATTGCCCGGGCCGGTGCCCGGCGCAGGTCGGGCGGGATTTGGCCGAACCGGAACCGGCCGGTCTGCCGGCGAGTCTTGATCTGGCGCAACGGTCGGCCGCGCAGCCGCCCACCACGAGGTGCGGATACGTAGCTGAGCCAGCCGACCGCTGCCCAGATCGGGCTTCGCCCGTCAATGCGGGCGTGTCGCAGCGCGAACGCCAGCCCGTACGGGACGGCTACGAAGACAACCAGGTTGAGCAGCCCGAAGTGGGCCCAGATCGGGCTGGTCTGCTTGAGCACAATGGCGGCGACCACCATCGCGCCGATCTGGTGCAGGCTGTACGGACCACCCGGGATCCGGCCACCGCCGGGCAGCTTGCCGATGACCAGCGGGAACCGGCGGGCCTTCGTGTAGCAGTGGCCGACCAGGCGGGTGGCGTCGGTGCCGTTGGGCGTCGGTCCGGTCGGATCGGTCATCGCGGATCAGAGCACCCGCTCGACGAGTGGAGCCTGCTGGCCCTGGTCCTGGATCTCGTTCTGCACCCGCTCGCCCAGCCATTCCATGTTCTGCACGGCGAACCAGAGGAACGCACCGAGCAGGAACGCGATGATCGTCGGCACGAACGCGCGGGTCTTGACGAACACGGCGATCACCACGAACGCGGCCAGCAGCAGCACGACCATCGGGATGACGCCCTGGATCTGGTCGGTCTTAGCGGTGATCCAGTCGAGGATGTCGCCGGCCAGCACAACTTGGCCGTCTGGGGCTGGGGTCGACATGCGGGTCTCCTAGGGCGCGGTGGTGCTGGTTGCTGACGGGGCCCCGTCGCCGGTGGCGAGCGCGGGCGCTGGATCGAGCGCGCTCACCTCCCACCGGCCGTCCCGTGAGGTCAGGGTGAGCGCGTAGCCAAGCTGACGGGTGGTCTTGTACCGATCGGTCGCGTCGACCATGGCCAGCACGGCGAGCCGAGTGCCGTCCCGGTCCGGACCGCGGCCACCAGCGCCGGACTCGTCTGTGTACAGGTCGCGCAGCACCAGCTCGGTGTACGGCGGAGGGCTGATCGGATTCAGCGCGCTGCCCGGGCTGACGTAGCGGGTCAGCTCACCCTCGCCCAGCAGGTAGGCGGCCAGGAACCGGTCGACCGAGTCGGCGACCGGATCGGTCGAGTCGGCCGAGCGGTGCCGTGGGTAGTCCACCTGGACCGGTTCCAGCCCGGCCGGCGCGCCCACCTCGGCCGGGAGGCCGGTGGCCACGTAACCCGTGGGACCACCGGGTCTCCCTTCGCCTCCCGCTTCCGGCCCGCCCAGCACTCGGATCGGCACCTGGTAGTAGTGCACGCCGGTATCGACCCAGCCGCGCTCCGTCCGGGTCGCTACCTGTGCCGCTACCGTGACCGACCAGTAGCCGGGTGAGACCTCGACGACCGATACCGGCACCAGGCGGGTGGCGCTGTGCCGGTTGGGTTCGTCCGGGAGGCTCCCGAGCTGCGGGTAGTAGACGCGCACGGTCTCCTCGGTGCCGCTTCCCGCGGACAGCCACGCGGCCAGATACAGGCTGGCTACGCCTGCCGGCGCGGTACCGGACCGGATCTCCGGCGCGGTTTCGTCCGCC
>DATFRM010000284.1:0-4865 GCA_035263265.1 Actinomycetes bacterium | reverse complement strand
CCGACCTCGGAGTCCTTCAGCATGGTGGTCCCGATCGAGGACCCGGCGACGGTGACCACTACGACGAACGCGAGCCAGCCGAGAATGGCGGTGGCTCGGTGCCGGGCGGACCATCGCGCTAGCGTGCCAGCGATGTTGCGGTTCGGTCGTGCTGATCTGTGTGCGGCGTCCGGTCGCATCGGAATCCCCTCGAAACGTCTCCTGGGCAGTGGTGCTGCCAGTGCCTTTGACGCTACGAACGGCGGGTGTCCCAACCCATCCGGCGGCCGCCCGGATTCGCCCTCGGGGTAGCCCGGGAATCCTGGTAGGGGTAACCCCCGAACGAGCTCAGGGCCGAGCTTCCCGCACGACCCCAGCAACCCAGTCCCACGGCCGCTAGCCGATTGCGTATTGGTGATTGCCCAGGTAACCATGTGACTCGTGCCGGCACTTTCGGAACCGAGTGTCGGGGTGGGGCAACTACTCGAGCGCGAAGAGCAACTCGCGGCCCTGGAGCGCCATCTCGACTCGGTCGCGACGAGCTTCTCCGGCCGGTTCGCGCTCATCGGCGGCGAGGCGGGCGTCGGTAAGACCGCGCTCGTGCAGCGATTCTGCGCGCAGCAGTCGGTGCAGACCCGGTTTGGCTCGTGCGACGCCCTGACAACTCCGCACCCGCTGGGACCGTTCCTCGACATCGCCGCAACCAGCGACCGACTCCAAGGGGTCATCGCGGCCGGCGGCCAGCCCTACGAGGTCGCGACGAGCCTGCTAAGCGAGCTACGTGCCGCCCGCCCGTCGATCCTGGTGCTGGAGGATCTGCACTGGGCCGACGACGCGACGCTGGATGTCGTCCGGTTGGTGGCGCGCCGCCTCGACACCGTCCCGGTGCTGGTCATCGGCACTTACCGCGACGACCAGATCGACCGGATGCATCCGCTCCGGCTGCTCGCCGGTGAGCTGGCGACTACTCCGGGAGTGGTTCGCCTGAGCCTCGAAGCACTGTCGGCCAATGCCGTCGCCGAGCTCGCCGCGCCGCACAATGTCGATCCGGTCGAGCTGTATCGCAGTACCGGCGGCAACCCGTTCTTCGTCAGCGAGGTACTGGCCGCCGGCGATGGCACCGTCCCGCAGACGGTCCAGGACGCGGTGCTCGCCCGGGTGGCTCGGTTGACGCCGATGGCGCGGCGCCTCATCGAGGCCGTTGCCGTGGATCCGGCCGGGGTCCAGGTCGCGTTCCTAGAGGGGCTCGAGGCGGACGCTCTGGACGGGCTGGAGGAGTGCTTGGCGTCTGGCGTGCTGACCTCGACGCCCGGCGGCCTAGCGTTCCGGCACGAGCTGGCCCGGATGGCCATCGAGATCACCCTCCCGCCGACCCGCCGCATTGCATTGCATCGCGCCGCATTGGCCGCGTTGTCCGACCAGCAGCGCTACCCAGTCGACCCGGCGCGGCTGTCCCATCACGCCGAGGCCGCCGGTGACCCCGATGCGGTCTTGCGCTTCGCGCCGGCGGCCGCCGCAGCCGCGGCCAGGCTCGGCTCGCATCGCGAGGCGGCGGCACAGTATGCGCGAGCGCTGCGCTTCAGCCCGGGACTGACCGATGAGCGGCGTGCGCAGCTGCACTCCCTGCGGTCGGCCGAATGCCACCTCACCGGCGACTACCGCGCGGCGATCGAGGACCGCCAGGCGGCGATCGACGCCTACCGGCGGCTCGGCGACCGGCGCCGGGAAGGCGATGCGCTTCGGGCCATGTCGGCGAACATGCGGTGCTTCGGCCTGGTCCCGGACGCAGCTGAGGCGGGTCGAGCGGCCATCGAGGAGCTAGAGCCGCTGGAGCCCGGGCCCGAGCTTGCGCTCGCCTACGCAAACCGGGCGATGCTCGCGCTGAATCTCGAGGACTCGGAGTCGACCCGGAAGTGGGGCGCCAAGGCGCTGGAGCTGGCCGAACGGCTCGACGATCGGCAGAGCCTGGTCCATGCCATGAACTCGGTCGGAACCATGAACTACCTGCTCGGTCTGGACGAGGGCAGACTGCAACTGGAACGCAGCCTCGAACTGTGCCGGGAATGGGGTCTTCGCGAGCAAGCCGGTCGGGCCTACATCCACCTTGCCTGGGCGTCGGTGCGCAGGCGCGACTACGGCCTAGCCGTGACGTACGGACGGGACGGCCTCGACTACTGCCTCGAACACGGCCTGGATGGGTGGCGGTTCGAGATCCTCGGCCATCAGGCCCGCCGGCTACTAGACCAGGGCAACTGGGATGCGGCAACGGAGGCGACTGCCACGATCTTGCGGTCGCCGAACACGAACGCGGTGGCCCAGGTACTAGCCCTGGCCGTGGTTGCAGTGCTTCGAGCGCGACGCGGCGATCCCGATCACCTCGGCCCGCTGCGAGAGGCGCACACGGTCGCAGAATCTGCCGGCGAGATCCAACTCCTTCTTCCGGTCGCCTCCGCCGCGGCTGAGATCGCCTGGCTGGAAGGCGGCGGTAGTGCGGCTGACGCGGCCGACTCGGCGACCAGAGCGACCCTAGAGCTCGCGCACCGCTACGGCGCCGGATCCGCGGTCGGCGAGTTGGCGGTCTGGCGCCGCCGGTGCGGGTTGCCGGATCCAGAACGGGTCGAGGCGACCGGATCCGGCGTGATACTGCCGCACCTGCTGGAACTGGCCGGTGACGTCACCGCGGCTGCGGCGACGTGGCGCGCGCTGGGCTGCGACTACGAGGCCGCGGTTGTCCACTGTCTGGGCACGGCTGACGAGCAGCGCCGGGCACTCGAGACGTTTCAGACCCTCGACGTGCGACCGGCCGCCGGGATCGCGGCCCGGCTTCTGCGTGCAGGCGGCGCGCGCGGCGTCCCGCGCGGGCCCCGGCCGTCGACGAGACGCAATCCGGGCGGGCTGACCACCCGGGAGGTCGAGGTTCTCGGGCTGATCGGCCAGGACATGCGCAACCGGGAGATCGCTCAGCGCTTGCACCTGGCCGAGAAGACGGTCGATCACCACGTCGGCGCCATCCTCGCCAAGCTCGGCGTACACAGCCGCGGTCAGGCGGTCAGGGCGGCGGCCCGCCTCGGCATCCTGATCGGCACTGCTGAGTAGCCCCGTCGTTCCATACCGGGGTAATAGCGACGCGAATAGATAGGGATCGCTCGCGCCAATCTAGGGAGCGATCCCGATGTGCCGGTATTCCGCGCCATGGCCCACTGAAGTCGTCGGATCCGATCGATCCCGACGAGTTCAAAGGAGCCAAGCATGGCGCGGTACCTGATCGAGCGTCTCTTTCCCAACGGCCTGGCGATTCCCATCAACGACGACGGCGCAGCGGCGTGCCTGGGAGTCGTGGAGCGCAATGCCGAGGTCGGCGTGACCTGGGTCCACTCGTACGTGAGTGACGACCGGAAGAAGACGTTCTGCATTTACGACGGTCCGGATCCGGAGTCGATCCGGCGAGCCGCCGAGCGCAACAACCTGCCCATCGAAAGCATCACCCGAGTCCGGGTCCTCGATCCCTATTTCTACAAGTGACATCGCGTGGGACAGGACGGAAGCACAGGTACTCGGACGCACTCGGAAGGAACCACATCGACATGACATGGAATCGCCTCGGACCGCGTAAGGCACTGCTCGTCGCTGCGGTGGCCGCGGTGGCCCTGCTAGCTCCCACGGCTAGCGCTACCGCCGGATCGGGTGGCCTGGACACCGCCCGCGCCGGCACCGCCGGTTATCACCGCCTCGACGCGGCCATCGGCGCCGGCTACTCGCTGCTCACCGACGCCGCGGGGATCGCCTGTATCGACAATCCGGGCGTTGGCGGCATGGGTGTCCACTACGTCAACGGCAACCTGATAGGTGATCCGCAGGAACGCGCCGGCGCGCCGGAGGCGCTGGTATACGAACCTCAGGCGAATGGCCGGCTACGGCTCGTCGCGGTCGAGTACGTCGTGTTCAAGGCGGACTGGGAGGCCGCCGGCAACACGGCGCCGCCAACCCTGTTCGGCCAGCAGTTCGAGCTGCTTGACAGCCCGAACCGTTTCGGTCTACCGCCGTTCTACGAGCTGCACGCCTGGGTCTGGAAGCACAACTCGCGCGGCACTTTCGACGACTGGAATCCTCAGGTGACCTGCTCGCACGCCTAGTCGCGAGTCCCAACGAACGATCTCCGGGCCCGGTCGCTGCTGTATCTCCTCGGGCGACCGGGCCCGCGATGCGGTCTGTACAGGCTCATTAGTCTCAATCCTGGATCGGATTCCAGTCGGCTCGCTCCAGAGGACTCAACATGAACCGCCGCATGCCGAACATCGTCAACCGCATCGAACTTCCGGATCGGCTCAAGGCGTACATGGCCACCGGATGGACCGAGCGACCGCTCGATGTGTCACCGGTCGAACAGGTCGAGCACTACGCCGCCCGGCGGGCTGCACTGAGCGCGCAGTTTCCCGGCGAAACGCTGGTGATCCCGACCAGCTACCCACCGATCCGGGCGAACGACACCGAGTACCGGTTCCGGCCCGGCACCGACTTCGTCTGGTTGACCGGCCAGCACGAGCCCGAGGCCGTGCTGGTCATGCGGCCCAGCGGTGACGGGCATGACGCGGTGCTCTACCAGCGACCGCGCAGCTCCAAGGAGACCGACGAGTTCTATCGCAACAGCGTCGTCGGGGAGCTGTGGATAGGTCGGCGGATGTCGCCGGCCGAGACCTCGATCCAACTAAGCATCGAGGTGGCCGACATTGACGACCTCGAATCAATGTTGACCGGCGTTGACGCCACCACCACCCGGGTGCTCCGCGGGCTGGAGCCGTCCGTGGACGGGGCCGTCGGGGTGGACGAGACGAGCGACGACCGCGACCAGGCCCTCGCGACCGCGCTGTCGGAGCTGCGGATGGTCA
>DATFRM010000283.1:0-5625 GCA_035263265.1 Actinomycetes bacterium | reverse complement strand
TCGTTGAAGAACTCCACCGCGGCGCTGCGGTCGGCAGTCAGCTGATCGATCGGCACACTGCCGGCGTGCCCGGGACCGCGGACGCTGACCCGGTCCGACCGCCCACTCGCCGAGCCGTCGCCGCTCAGGTCGTCCACCAGTTGCCGCCACCGGAGCCGGGTGCTGGTCGCACCGCGGATCCAGGTGTCCGAGCCGGCCACCCTGGTCAGCGCGCCGCCGGTAGCGGATGGGTAGAACTGCTGGTCGATCGGGTCGCGTAGCGCCTTGCTGTCGACGCCGTAGTATCTGCTCAGCGATGGCAGCCGCCAGGTCAGCCGGTACTGCGGGCCGAGCGGTGCCGCCGGCGGTCGGGCCAGCCGGCATAGCTGCCGCGCACCCAAGCTGAAGACCTCGGTCGCGTCGATGAGGTCCGCGTACCGCGGTGCGGCCTCTCCGTGCATCCCGAGCTCGAACTTCACCGGTTCGGCCAGGCCCGGACCGGTAACCGTTGCCTCGGTCGGTCCTTTCGCCCAGGCGGCCGGTCCGGAGCCCAGCAGCAGGCTGGCCGTCCCGATCGCGGTAAGCGCGAACACCGTCCCGAAACGCCGCATCGTGGTCATGTGTCGGGTACGGCGCCAGCGCGGGATCGGTTCCACCTGGCAGCGGGTCGCGGCGTAGCCTCACCGGCAGGGAGGTCAACGTATGCGCACGCGGCGGCGGAGGAAACTGATCGACCCGGCCAACTGGGCCAGTCGCAGGCCGTTCGGGATGGGGGAGGGCCGGCCGAACAACTACCGGGAGCTGTGGCTGGCGGCCAAGGAGAACCGCGGGCAGCTCCGCTACGCCTGGCAGATTCTGCGGCGCGGCACCTGCGACGGCTGCGCGCTCGGTACCAAGGGCATGCGGGACTGGACGATGCGCGAGATCCACCTGTGCAACGTCCGGCTGCGCCTGCTGCGGCTCAACACGATGCCGCCGATCGAGTCGAGCGTGCTGTCCGACGTCGAACCGCTGAGCCAGTTGCGGGGTGCGCAGCTGCGCGCGCTCGGCCGGGTGCCCTACCCGATGCTGCGCCACCGCGGCGAGCCGGGATTCACCGAGATCTCCTGGGACGAGGCGCTGGACCGGATCGCAGCCGCTATCAAGGCAGCCGGGCCCGACCGGGTCGGCGCCTACCTGACCAGCCGCGGCACCGTGAACGAGACCTACTACGCGGCCCAGAAGGCGATGCGCGCGCTCGGCGTCGGCTCGATCGACAACGCCGCGCGGATCTGCCACTCGCCGAGCACGTTTGGGCTGAAGGAGGCGCTCGGGGTGGCCGCGACCACCTGTTCCTATTCCGACTGGATCGGCTCCGACCTGGTGGTGTTCATCGGCTCCAACCCGGCCAACAACCAGCCGGTCTCGATGAAGTACCTGTACCACGCGAAGAAGGCCGGCACGAAGGTCGTCTCGGTGAACACCTACCGCGAGCCCGGCATGGAGCGGTACTGGGTGCCGTCCAACGTGGAGAGCGCGGTCTTCGGCACCAAGATCACCGATCGGTTCTTCCTGATCGGCACCGGTGGCGACATCGGCTTCCTCAACGGCACTCTCAAGCACATGATCGAGAACGGCTGGATCGACGAGCGGTTCATCGACCGGCACACCTCGGGCTACGACCAGCTGGTGGCCGCGCTGGCCGCCCAGTCCTGGGAGGAACTGGCCGCACTGGCCGGTACCAGCAGCGATGAGATGTACGCCTTCGCCCGGATGCTGCACGAAGCCGACCGCTCGGTCCTGGTGTGGAGCATGGGGGTGACCCAGCACGCGGAGGCGGAGGACACGGTCCGCGCCATCATCAACCTCGGCCTGGCCAAGGGGTATGTCGGGCGCGACGGGTGCGGGCTGATGCCGATCCGCGGACATTCTGGGGTGCAGGGCGGGGCCGAGATGGGCGCGTACGCGACCGCGCTGCCCGGTGGGCAGCCGGTCACCGCGGATACCGCGGCACGGCTCGGCCAGGTCTGGGGATTCGAGGTGCCGGACCGGCCGGGCCGGACCGCGCCCGAGATGATCGATGCCGCGTTCGCCGGCGAGCTCGACGTGTTCATCAGCTCCGGCGGCAACTTCCTCGAGGTGCTGCCCGACCCGGACTACTGCGCCCAGGCACTGGCTCGGATGCCGCTGCGGGTGCACATCGACATCTGCCTGTCCAGCCAGATGCTCACCGAGCCTGGCGCGGAGGTGATCGTGCTCCCGGCCCAGACCAGGTACGAGGTCGCGGGTGGCGTCACCGAGACCTCGACCGAGCGCCGGATCATCTTCAGCCCGCAGGTCGAGGCGCCTGCGCCGCTGGTCCCGGCCGCCCGCCCGGAGTGGCAGATCTTTACCGAGATCGCGGCCCGAGCGCGGCCGGAGCTTGCCGGTGCGGTGCGCTTCGCCGGCACCGCCGCCATCCGGGAGGAGATTGCGCGGGTGGTGCCGATGTACGCGGGGATCGAGGCGCTGCATCGCTTCGGTGACTCGGTCCAGTACGGCGGGCCGCACCTGTGTGCCGGCTGGCAGTTCCCGACCGCGGACGGCAAGGCCCACTTCAGCGCCGTACCGCTGCCCAAGCGAGCCGCCCGCGAGCCGGGCGAGTTCGTGCTCGCCACCCGGCGCGGCAAGCAGTTCAACAGCATGGTTCAGGAGCGGCGAGACGCGCTCACGGGCGCGAGCAGGGACAGCGTCTTGATCAACGCGGCCGACGCCGACCGGCTCGGGCTGGCCGACGGAGACCCGGTGACGGTAAGCAGTCCGGCCGGGTCGATGCCGGGGCACATCCTGCTCGCCCCGATGGCTCCGGGGAACGTCCAGGTGCACTGGCCGGAGGCCGAGGTGCTGCTGGATCGGCGGCGCCGGTCGCCGCAGGCGCGCATCCCCGACTACAACGCCGTGGTTCGGATCGCCCGGCGATGAGTTCCGATATCTCCGAGCGGGCGCGGCGGCCCGGCCCGAGCACCAAGGCGCGGATCCGGGTGATGACCGACGCCGGGTCCGAGGATCGCGCCGACACGCTGGCGACCGAGGAACCGATGGAGATCCGGCTACAGGCGCCGGATCGGTCGCAGCGGACGGTCGCGGTAACCATGCGAACGCCCGGCCGTGACTTCGAGCTGGCCGCGGGTTTCCTGTTCGGGGAGGGCGTGCTCGCCGATCCCGATCAGGTGCGCCAGATCAGCTACTGCGCCGATCCGGAGCTGACCGAGGACGAGCGGTACAACGTGGTCACGGTCGACCTGACCGGACCGCTACCGGACCTACCGGCACTCGAGCGGCACTTCATGATCAACAGTGCCTGCGGGGTCTGCGGTAAGGAGAGCCTGGAGGCCCTGCGGCTGCGCGGGTGCGCGCCGGTCGAAGGCGGTCCGACAGTGCGGCCCGACGTGCTCTGGGAGCTTCCGGAGCGGCTGCGCTCGGCCCAGACGGTGTTCGCCCGGACCGGCGGGCTGCATGCCGCTGGTCTGTTCAGCGCGGCCGGCGAACTGCTTGCCGTACGCGAGGACGTCGGCCGGCACAACGCCGTCGACAAGCTCATCGGTTGGGCCTTCCTGGCCCGGCGGCTGCCGCTGGACGGGTACCTGCTGATGGTCAGCGGCCGGGCCAGCTACGAGATCATGCAAAAGGCACTGGCCGCGCGGATTCCGGCGGTCGCCGCGGTGTCCGCCCCGTCATCGCTCGCCGTTGAGCTGGCCAGGGACTTCGAGATGACGCTGGTGGGGTTCGTACGTGAGCGCCGGTTCAACGTGTACGCCGACCATGGCCGGATCGCCGGCGGGCACTAATGATCGCGGCACCGAGCGGGTAACCTCCGCCGATCCCGGGGATGGCGGTAGCCTCAGCGGAATCGCCGGCCGAGCCTTCCTCCAGCGCCGTGCGGTGAAAGGGTAGGCGGGTCGGTGCGCATCGCAAGGTTCACGATGACCGAGGGCGAGCCGCGCTATGGCGTCGTCGAGGGTGAGGCCGGCGACGAGGTGGTCGCCGAGATCGTTGGCGATCCTTTCTACCGAGCGATCCAGTTCACCGGTGACCGGCACCGGCTGCTCGACGTACGGCTGCTCGCGCCGGTCATTCCGCGCAGCAAGATCGTCGGGGTCGGCCGGAACTACGCCGAGCACGCGGCCGAGATGGGCGGCGAGACGCCGCCCGAGCCGGTGCTGTTCCTCAAGCCCAACACCGCGGTGATCGGGCCGAACGACGGCATCACCTACCCGAGCGCGTCTGGCGAGGTGCACTACGAGGGCGAGCTTGCCGTCGTGATCGGCCGGATTTGCCGGGACGTTCCGGTGGACCGGACCGCCGAGGTCGTTTTCGGTTACACCTGCGGCAATGACGTCACCGCGCGGGACCTGCAGCGACGGGACGGCCAGTGGTCGCGGGCGAAGGGGTTCGACACGTTCGCCCCGCTCGGACCGTGGATCGAGACGGAGTTCGATCCGGCCGACCGGGAGCTGTCGACCAGCCTCAACGGCGAGCGCAAGCAACTCGGCCGGACCAAGGACATGACGTTTCCGGTCGCCGCGCTGATCTCCTACATCTCGCAGGCCTTCACCCTGCTGCCCGGTGATGTGATCTTCACCGGTACCCCGGCCGGGGTCGGCCCGATGCGACCGGGTGACGAGGTCGCGGTCACCGTCGAGGGCATCGGCACTCTCACCAACCGGGTGGTCTCCCGTGACTGACAAACCCGTGCGCGTCAGGTTCGCGCCCTCACCGAGCGGCGACCTGCACGTCGGCAACATCCGTACCGGGCTGTACGCCTGGGCCTACGCGCGGCACACCGACGGCACGTTCGTGTTCCGGATCGAGGACACCGACCGGACCAGGGTCACCGACGAGTACATCCACGCTGCTATCGAGTCGATGCGCTGGCTGGGCCTGGACTGGGACGAGGGTCCGGAAGTCGGCGGCCCGTACGGTCCGTATCTGCAGAGCGAGCGGATGGACCGCTATCGCGAGTGGACCACCAAGTTCCTTGCCGAAGGCCACGCGTACCACTGCTACTGCACGCCGGAGGAGTTGGAGGAGCGGCGCGAGGCGGCTAGGGCGGCCGGGCGCCCCCCGGGGTACGACGGGCGGTGCCGAAATCTGACCGCGCAGGAGCGGGGTGCGTTCGAGGCGGCCGGTCGGATGCCGACGGTGCGGTTCCGGATGCCGGAGGGCACCACGAGATTCACGGATCTGGTCCGCGGCGAGGTCAGCATCGAGAACCGGTTCGTGCCGGATTTCGTGCTGGTACGCGCCGACGGCTACCCGCTCTACACGCTGGCAGTTGCGGTCGACGACGTGCTCATGGAGATCACGCACGTGATCCGAGGCGAGGACCTGCTGTCGTCGACACCGCGGCAGCTGGCCGTGTACCGGGCGATGGGGGTGGCCGAGGAGGACCTGCCGCGGTTCGCCCACCTTCCGTTCGTGATGGGCCAGGACAACGCGAAGCTGTCCAAGCGGCACGGCGCGGTCACCATCGGCTGGTACCGCCAGCACGGTTTCCTGCCCGAGGCGATGTGTAACTACCTCGCGCTGCTCGGCTGGTCGCCTGGGGAGGATCGGGAGTTCTTCAGCCTGTCCGAGATGGCCCGGGACTTCACGCTCGAGCGGGTCAACCGCAACGCCGCGCGGTTC
>DATFRM010000282.1:0-8041 GCA_035263265.1 Actinomycetes bacterium | reverse complement strand
CGCTCGGTGCCGTTGATGATGAACGTGCCCTTGTCGGTCATGAGCGGAAAATCGCCCATGAACACGGTCTGGCTCTTGATCTCGCCGGTCTCGTTGTTGGTGAACTCCGCGGTCACGAACAGCGGCGCGGAGTAGGTGAAGTCGCGCTCTTTGCACTCCTCGATGGAGTTCTTCGGTGGCTCGAACCGGTGATCACGGAAAGTAAGGGACATCGAGCCCGAGAAATCCTCGATCGGGCTGATCTCCTCAAAGATCTCTTCCAGGCCGGATCGGGAAGGGATGTCTTCCTTGCCGGACTTGGCGGCAGCCTCGACTCGGGCCTTCCAGCGCTCGTTGCCCAGCAGCCAGTCGAAGCTGTCAACTTGCAGCGCGAGAAGGTTCGGAACCTCGAGGGGCTCCCTGATCTTGGCGAAAGAGATGCGACGCGGTGCGGTGGTGTTGCTTGTGACGTTGCGCGAGGAGGCCAAGTGGGGTCCTTCCAAGAGCTCGCGGACTCACTGCGCGCATGCCGTCGGGCCCCCGGGGCAGGAAGGACTGATGGCAGCGCAAAATAGCAGTGTAGCCTCTAGGCCCACCGCTGTCCAGCGGATGACCCGCATTAGGCGGATCTCCAACACTCACTCATTCGCACAGCGTGAGCGCAGCATTGCTCGGGATGGGCCGAACGTCAAGGGTTACCGGGCCAAGCCGTCGGAAGCGACCCTGAAATTTTACTCCGGCGCCACTTCCGGCGTGGCCGGATCGGTGAATAACGACTGGGCTACGGCCTGGTCACATCCGGGTCGGTGGCTTGGCCGGTCGGCGCGGCTGTCCGCGGTCGTCACGATCCCGATATCGGCTCGCATCTCTGCTGGTCGGCACCGCTTGCCGAGCACCGGCACCTAGCCCGAACCGGGACGGTCGGTCCTCCCGGAGCCGGGAGGACCGACCGTCCGCGGGCGCGGCGGAAAGGCCGCGCGGTGTCGCTCATGCAGTCAGCTCGCGGTGACCGCCTTACTTCATGGTGACCGTGGCGCCGGCGCCCTCGAGCGCCGCCTTGGCCTTCTCCGCGGCCTCCTTGTTGACCTTCTCCATGACCGCCTTCGGCGCCCCGTCGACCAGGTCCTTGGCCTCCTTCAGGCCGAGGCTGGTCAGCGACCGCACCTCCTTGATGACCTGGATCTTCTTCTCGCCCGCGGACTCGAGAATGACGTCGAACTCGTCCTGCTCCTCGACGACCTCGGCGGGGGCGGCCGCGCCCGGCGCACCCGGCGCCGGCATCGCGGGGGCGACGGCGGCGGCGGTCACGCCGAACGTCTCCTCGAACTGCTTGACGAACTCGGAGAGCTCGATCAGGGACATCTCCTTGAACGCGTCGAGGAGGTCCTCGGTCTTCATCTTCGCCATCTCGGCGGTTTCCTTCCTTGCTTACGGCTCGTGCCGGGTGGTTGACGTCCGATCGGCTGGCGCCGGTTGTGGACAGGTTTCGGGTAACTAGCCCTCGGTCGACTCGGTGGTCGCGGATTCGGCCGTGGCCTCGGCTGCCGACTCGGCGTCACCGGGCTGAACCTGCGCACCGGTCTCGGCCGTGGGCTCCGCTGCGCCGGTCTCGGCCGTGGGCTCCGCTGCGCCGGTATCGGCCGTGGGCTGCGCTGCGCTGGTCTCGGCCGCGGGAGCCGGGGTGCCGGCACCGCCGCGCAGGATGCTGGGGTCCTCGGCCGCCTTCTGCCGCAGCGCCTCGGCCAGCCGAGCCATCTGCGACAGCGGAGCCTGGAACAGCGACGCGGCGCCGGACAGCGACGCCTTCATCGCCCCGGCCAGCTTCGCGAGCAGGACCTCGCGTGACTCCAGGTCGGCTAGCTGCTTGAACTCGTCCGGGGACAGCGGCCGGCCGTCGAGCAGGCCACCCTTGATGACGAGCATCGGGTGCGCCCTGGCGAAATCACGCAGACCCTTGGCGGCCAACACCGGGTCGCCCTTGACGAAAGCGATCGCCGAGGGGCCGACCAGCAGCTCGGTGAGCTCCTCGTGACCGGCGTCCTTGGCCGCAATCTTGGTCAGCGTGTTCTTCACCACGGCGTAGTTCGCGTTCGCACCGAGGGCACGCCGCAGCTCCTGGAGCTGGGCGACGGTCAGCCCGCGATACTCGGTCAGCACGGCCGCGCTCGAGCTGCGGAACTCCTCCGCGATCTCAGCCACGGTGGCTGCCTTGTCAGCCCGTGCCATGGGCCTCCTTCCGGGTGAACCCGCCGATCCTCGTGCGGCCGTAATCCCGGAAGATGCGAAACGCCCCGGCGCAGGCGCACGGGGCGGAGCAGAACTGCTCACCTGGAGCCGCTGGGCGGCGACCAGAACTCACCAGGCACCTGCGCGGGCCGCCCGCTGTTCGCGGGACCTTCGGTCACCCCCTACGGGGCGACGACCGGCGGTCTTTGGCAAAGGCCAGGGTACGGGTCGGCCAGCCGTGCAGCCAAATCGGCGGTTGCGTGGGCGCGCGGAGAGAGCCACAGCCGGGCGAGGGCTGGTCACCCTGGAACGATCCGAGTAGCAACCGGAGCGCAGACCACCACAAGACAGGTCGGACCGGACGGCCGAGGCCGGGTTGGTACTCGGATCCTGCCCCACCACGCTGCGCTGGGGGCAGCGCGGTGGTCAAGCATGTGCCGGTTGGCCCGATCAGCCGGTCGGCATCTCCACGACCTCGGACTCCGGCGGCGCCTTGATCTCCACTGGGCTGTTGATGTCGGTGATGCGCATCGTCATGTCCAGGTCTCCGGCCGAGCTGGGCACGTTGACCTTCAGCTGCCGCGGACGGAAGTCGCCGTCGACCCAAACGTCGTATTTGATCGAGTCGACCCCGGCCTTGGCCATGGCCTTCTTGGCCGCCTTCAGCTCGGACGCGCTCAAGCCGGCCACCTCACCCAGATCGTTGATATCGAGCGTGGCCGCGTAGTGCGTGGTCTCGACCCCGTCGATGGTCTCGGTACCGACCAGGCGTGCATCGGCGGAGCTTGCGAACAGCCGCATCTGCACGCGCGGATCCTGCTGGCTGAATGCTTCGCTGAGATCGCCGAACTGGCCGGACTTAGAGGCGTCAATCTTGATCCACTCGCCGCCGAGCGACTGAGTCAACTCGCCCAGGCTCATGTAGACGATGTTGTCGAACATCCGCATCTTGACGCCCTCGCCAAGCGACTGCCCGGCGGCCTCGAACTTGTCGAAGTTCATCTCCATGGCCATCGGGGACACCTGGTATGCGCCGGCGCCGCTCACCGTTACCGGCCCGGTCGTCTCGAACGTGAACTTCCACGTGTCCATGCTGTCGAGCTGATCGGCAAGCTTGGAAAGCGCCTGCTCGGCCGACACCGGTTCGGCCGCGCCCACGCCGCCGGACTCGTTGCCGCATCCCGAAAGTAAAAGCGCAAGCGCAGCGGTGCCGGCCACCGCGCTCACGACGGTCTTGATACGCACGAAGCTTCCCTTCCGTAGGGACTGACTAGTAGTCAAACCTGGCGCAGCAGAGATGGTTGCATACCGCGGCGGCCCATCCGGCACGGACCACATGCACCCGCGCATGGCCACCGCAGGTCAGCGAGAAAAGCACAGGTCGGTGCCCACTCGCACAGAGTGAGCACCGGCCTGCGAGTCGGCGAGAAGGCGCGGATCAGGCCTCGGCGCCCTCCTCCATCATGAGGTTGCGAAGCTTGTTCGGGTCGACCGGAATGCCCGGACCCATGGTGGTGGCGATGGTCGCCTTCCGCAGATACCGGCCCTTGGCGGCGGACGGCTTGAGTCGCATGACCTCGTCCATCGCGGCCGCGTAGTTCTCCACCAGCGCCTGGTCGGTGAACGATGCCTTACCGATGATGAAGTGCAGGTTCGCGTGCCGGTCCACCCGGAACTCGATCTTCCCGCCCTTGATGTCGGAGACGGCCTTGGCCACGTCATTGGTTACCGTGCCGGTTTTCGGATTCGGCATCAGCCCGCGCGGGCCGAGCACCCGGCCGAGCCGGCCGACCTTGCCCATCAAATCGGGCGTAGCGACCGCGGCATCGAAGTCGAGGAAGCCGCCCTGCACCTGCTCGATCAGCTCGTCGCCCCCGACCAGGTCGGCCCCGGCGGCCTTGGCCTGTTCGGCACGCTCACCGGTGGCAAAGACCAGGACCCGGGCGGTCTTGCCGGTGCCGTGCGGGAGGTTGACGGTGCCGCGTACCATCTGGTCGGCCTTGCGCGGGTCGACACCCAGCCGCAGCGCGACCTCGACGGTCGGGTCGTACTTGACGCCGGTGGTCTGCTTCGCCAGCCGGACCGCATCGAGCGGTGCGTACTGCTTCGTGCGGTCGACGAGCTCGGCGCTCTTTCGGTAGTTCTTGCTGCGCTTCATGTGGATCGCTCCTCATATTTACCGGGAGTTGTGGTCATCGGGCCGCGCCTCGGCCCTGCCACGGGTTGCCGGCGACAATCCGCCGGATGCGGGCGGTGATGTTCCGCCGCTCGCGGGGCTAGCCCTCGACGGTGATGCCCATCTGCCGAGCGGTGCCGGCGATGATCTTCTCGGCGGCGTCGAGGTCGTTGGCGTTCAGGTCTGGCATTTTGGTCTGGGCGATCTCGCGGACCTGCTCGCGAGTCAGCCTGGCGACCTTGATCTGGTGCGGCTCCGCGGAGCCCTTGTCGATGCCGGCGGCCTTGAGCAGGAGCTTCGCCGCAGGCGGAGTCTTGGTGATGAAGGTGAACGAACGATCTTCGTAGACCGTGATCTCCACCGGGATCACGTTGCCCCGCTGCTGCTCGGTGGCGGCGTTGTACTGCTTGCAGAACTCCATGATGTTGACGCCGTGCTGGCCGAGCGCCGGACCGACCGGCGGGGCCGGCGTAGCGGCGCCAGCGTTGATCTGCAGCTTGATGACCGCCGCGACCTTTTTCTTGGGAGGCATTCCGGGTCCTTCTGTGTCGTATGTCACGCCGGGCGGCGTGGCGCGGTGTGGTGCTGAGCGCGGTTCCCGGGCGTCGGAGCCCGGTCCGCGGCCTAGTTCTTCTGGATCTGGTGGAACGACAGCTCGACCGGGGTCTCCCGGCCGAAGATCTCGACCAGGCCCTTGACCTTCTGCGCATCCGGGTTGATCTCGTGGATGGTCGCCTGCAGGGTTGCGAACGGGCCGTCGATGACGGTAACCGAGTCGCCGACCTCGAAGTCGAGCACCTTGACCTCGGCCGGTGCCTTGGCGTCCTTGCGCTCTACCTGCGGGGCAAGCGCGTCGAAGACCTCGCCGAGGGTCAGCGGCACCGGCTCGTGGCTGTGCCCGACGAAACCGGTGACGCCCGGCGTGTGCCGCACGGCCGACCAGGACTCGTCAGTGAGATCCATCCGGACCAGCACGTAGCCAGGCATCTTGACCCGCTTGACGTTCTTCCGCTGGCCGCTCTTGATCTCCACGACCTCCTCGGTGGGTACCTCGACCTGGAAGATGAAGTCTTCCATGTTCAGCGAGGCGATCCGGTTCTCGAGGTTGGCCTTCACCCGGTTCTCGTAGCCTGCGTAGGAGTGCACCACGTACCAGTCGCCGGGAGCGTCGGTCAGCGCACGCCGGAACTCGACCAGCGGGTCCTCGACCTCGCCCGGCTCGACTCCGTTGGCAAGCACGGTGCCGGCGGCGTCGACACCCGGCGCCGCCGGGTCGACGTCGGACGGCGCTGTCTCAGCCTGCTCCGACCCAGCCACGCTCTGACCCTCGTCCTCGAGGGTCTGGTCGGTGTACAGGTTTGACTCTGACACGGTAAGTGCTTCTTCCTGCTTGAGAGGGATGGTCGGACCGGCGGGTGGGATCAGCCGAAGATCCTCAGCATGACCCAACCGATCCCGTAATCCAGGCCCGACACGTACGCGATCATTACCGTCACGAATACGGTCACAACGGCCGTGTACGTCAACAGTTGAGCGCGCGTCGGCCAGACGACCTTGCGCAGCTCAGTGACGATCTGCCGGTAGAACAGGCCCAACCGGGCTAGCGGACCCGGACCCCGCTCGGCGACCTCCGCCTGCTGGCGCGGCGCCCGCGTGTCACGTGTGTCGGTCACTCGGCTCTCACCCCGGTCGTCCCTGCTCCGGCCCCGCCGGCGGCGAAGCCTCCTCGATCATCTACTGTTCCGCTCCGCCACGAGTGCGGCGCGATGCAGGGCCGGAGGGACTCGAACCCCCAACCACCGGTTTTGGAGACCGGGACTCTACCAATTGAGCTACGACCCTACAGTGATCAAACCCGGCCGAACGGCATGCGCTGGCACGCCGAGACAGGCGGCCATGACCACCAGGCCCCGAGTGTACGTGGAAGTACCGCCCGGGCGCGAACCGATCGGATCGGCGAACCGTACTCCCGGCGGCTGTCAACGATCTCTACGATGCGCCAAGATTGGCTCATGCCGCACCGTTCCCGGGTATCCGCCCGCCTTGCCGCCATCGCCGAATCCGCCACTCTCGCCGTCGACGCCAAGGCCAAAGCGCTGCAGGCGGCCGGCCGCCCGGTCATCGGTTTCGGTGCCGGCGAGCCCGACTTCGCAACTCCGGACTACATCGTCGAGGCGGCGATCACCGCGGCCGGCGACCCGCGAAACCACCGGTACACCCCGACTCCCGGTCTCCCCGAGCTGCGCGAGGCGGTAGCCGCGAAGACGCTGCGCGACTCCGGTTACCGGGTCGAGCCGTCCCAAGTAGTGATCACCAATGGGGGCAAGCACGCGGTGTTCCAGGCATTCGCGGCATTGCTGGACCCAGGTGACGAGGTGCTGCTGCCGGCGCCGTACTGGACCACCTACCCAGAGGTGATCAAGCTGGCCGGCGGCGTTCCGGTACCGGTGCTGGCCGGGGAGTCCAGCGGCTATCTGGTGACCGTGGAGACGCTGGAAGCAGCGCGGACCCCGCGGACCAAGGTGCTGCTGTTCAACTCGCCGAACAACCCGACCGGCGCGGTCCATTCGCCCGACGAGGTAGCGGCGATCGGCCAATGGGCGGCCGAACACGAGTTGTGGGTGATCACGGACGAAATCTACGAGCACCTGGTGTACGGGGGTGCCACGTTCACCTCCATGCCGGTCGCGACCCCCGAGCTCGCCGCGCGGTGCATCGTTCTCAATGGAGTAGCCAAGACATATGCGATGACCGGTTGGCGGGTGGGCTGGCTGATCGGCCCGGCGGATGTGGTCAAGGCCGTGATCAACTTGCAGTCCCACCTGACGTCGAACGTCAACAACATCGCGCAGCGGGCGGCGTTGGTCGCGGTCAGTGGCGATTTGTCCGCGGTGGCCCGGATGCGGGCCGCCTTCGACCGGCGGCGCACCACGATCATCGGGATGCTCGGCGATATCCCCGGCGTGCACTGCCCCGAACCACAGGGCGCGTTCTATGCCTACCCAGCGGTCGGTGGTCTGTTGGGCCGGCAGATTCGCGGCCGGCGGCCGGCCAACTCGGCCGAGCTCGCCGAGCTGATCCTGGCCGAGGCCGAGGTCGCGGCGGTTCCCGGCGAGGCCTTCGGTACCACCGCGCACCTGCGGCTCAGCTACGCGCTCGGTGACGACGATCTCGTCGAAGGCGTGACCAGGCTGCAGAAGCTGCTCGGTGAGGCGCGGCCCTGAGCTCGGGCGCCCGGCGCGCGGTGCAGGATTGGTCCGAGCCGGTAGCGGCCGAGGCACCGGTCCGGCCTGGCGCCGCCCGGCGCAACCTGAGCGACCTGCCGAAGGCGCATCTGCACCTGCATTTCACCGGCTCGATGCGGCACGGCACGCTGCTCGAGCTGGCCGATCGGCACGGGGTACGGCTGCCCGAGGCGCTTAGGTCGGCGGCTCCGCCCGAGCTGAGAGCCACCGACGAGCGCGGCTGGTTCCGGTTCCAGCGGCTTTACGATGCCGCTCGGTCGGTACTGCGGACTCCGGCCGACCTGGTCCGCCTGTTGCGGGAGGCCGCCGAGGACGAGCGGGCCGAGGGCTCCGGCTGGCTAGAGATCCAAGTCGATCCGACTTCGTACGCCCCGCGCCTGGGCGGGCTCACCGCCACCGTAGAACTCATCCTGGG
>DATFRM010000281.1:0-13036 GCA_035263265.1 Actinomycetes bacterium | reverse complement strand
CGGTCCTGGTGATCCTGCTGCTGCTGTTCATGTCGCAGATGCAGGGCGGCGGCTCCCGGGTGCTCAACTTCGGCAAGTCCAAGGCGAAGCTGATCTCGAAGGACACGCCCAAGACCACCTTCGCCGATGTCGCCGGCGCCGATGAGGCCGTCGAGGAACTGCACGAGATCAAGGATTTCCTTGCCAACCCCAGCCGGTACCAGACTCTCGGCGCCAAGATCCCCAAGGGTGTGCTGCTCTACGGCCCGCCCGGCACCGGTAAGACCCTGCTCGCGCGAGCGGTCGCAGGCGAGGCCGGCGTCCCGTTCTACTCCATCTCCGGTTCCGACTTCGTGGAGATGTTCGTCGGTGTCGGTGCCTCCCGGGTACGCGACCTGTTCGAGCAGGCCAAGGCCAACGCGCCGGCGATCGTGTTCGTGGACGAGATCGATGCGGTCGGCCGGCACCGCGGCGCCGGACTCGGCGGGGGTCACGACGAGCGCGAGCAGACGCTGAACCAGCTGCTGGTCGAGATGGACGGCTTTGACGTCAAGGGCGGCGTGATCCTGATCGCGGCCACGAACCGGCCGGACATCCTCGACCCGGCGCTGCTGCGACCCGGTCGGTTCGACCGCCAGATCTCGGTGGAGCGGCCCGACCTCAAGGGCCGGCAGGAGATCCTCGAGGTGCACGCCCGCGGCAAGCCGCTGGCCCAGGACGTGGACTTGGTGGCGGTCGCCCGCCGCACGCCGGGCTTCACCGGGGCAGATCTGGCGAACGTACTCAACGAGGGTGCGCTGCTGACTGCCCGGCTCGACAAGCAGCTGATCGACAATCAGGCGCTGGACGAGGCGATCGACCGCGTCGTGGCCGGACCGCAGAAGCGCACCCGGCTGATGAACGACAAGGAAAAGAAGATCACCGCGTACCACGAGGCCGGCCACGCGCTGGTCGCGCACGCGCTGCCGAACACCGACCCGGTGCACAAGATCACGATCCTGCCGCGTGGTCGCGCGCTCGGCTACACGATGGTGCTGCCGGACGAGGATAAGTACTCGACCACTCGCAACGAGATGCTCGACCAGCTCGCGTATGCGCTGGGCGGCCGGGCGGCCGAGGAGCTGGTCTTCCACGACCCGACCACCGGCGCGGCCAACGACATCGAAAAGGCCACCGCGCTGGCCAGGTCCATGGTCACCCAGTACGGGATGACCGAGCGGCTGGGCGCGATCCGGTTCGGGCAGCAGAACGGTGAGGTGTTTCTCGGCCGCGATATGGGGCACATCAGGGACTACTCCGAGGAGGTCGCCGCGATCGTCGATGAGGAGGTCAAGAAGCTCATCGAGACAGCGCACGACGAGGCCTGGGAGGTCCTCGTCGAGAATCGCGACGTCCTGGACCAGATGGTGCTCGAGCTGCTGGAGAAGGAGACCCTCGACAAGGGGGAGATCTCGCGGATCTTCAGCCCGGTGGTTCCCCGGCCGGCCCGGCCGGCCTGGACCGGTTCGGTCCGGCGCCGCCCGTCCGACCGTCCGCCGGTGATGACTCCGGGAGAGCTGCCCGCGGTCGACTAGGCCACCACGTGTCCTGAACCCACGGGCGTGTCACCACCCCAGGTCCCTGGACTTAGGCAACCTTGGTCCCACTACGTGTTCTGAACCCACGGGCCGGTCACCACCCCAGGTCCTCGGCCTTTGGGCGATCGATCATTGGTCAGTGTTCTGCGTTTTTTGGGGCGTGTCTCGCCATGAATTGACCTGCGATCGATCATTGGCCGCCGGTAGCGGCCGGCCCCGAGGCCAGGCTCAGCAGCGGGCGATTGGCGCGGTGTGCCTGCAGGCGGACTAGCCTGCATCAATGGTCGATTCGGTCATCCACACGCCGTCGGAGCAGAGCGACACCCGGCGGTCGTTCGATCGCGCCCGCGCTGAGGCGGCGGTCACGGAGTTGCTGATCGCGATCGGTGAGGATCCGGAGCGGGACGGGCTACGGGAGACCCCGCGGCGGGTCGCCCAGGCGTATCAGGAGATGTTCGGTGGCCTCTGGCAGGAGCCGGAACAAGTCCTGACCACCACCTTCGAGCTCGGCCACGACGAGATGGTGCTGGTCAAGGACATCGAGTTGTACTCCGCCTGTGAGCATCACCTCACCCCGTTTCACGGGGTTGCGCACGTCGGGTACATCCCGTCCGAGGACGGCCGGATCACCGGCTTGTCGAAGCTGGCCCGGCTGGTCGACGTGTACGCCCGCCGCCCGCAGGTGCAGGAGCGGCTCACTGTGCAGATCGCCGATGCGCTGGTATCGATCCTGCAGCCGCGCGGTGTGATCGTGGTGATCGAGGCCGAGCATCTGTGCATGTCCATGCGCGGGATTCGCAAGCCGGGCGCCAAGACCGTGACCTCGGCCGTGCGCGGAGCGTTGCACCGGCCGGCGACCCGGGCCGAGGCGATGAGCCTGATTCTTGGCCCTCGCTAGTCCCCGTGCGCCGCGCCCCATGCGGGGCGGCGGTGCTCCCGTTAATTCGATCAAGCTCGGCAAATTGATGTAGCTGATGGTGGTTGTCCATGCCGAAGACCGCTCTTGATCGACTTAACCGGAGCACCGTTGTGACGGAATGGCCGGAGAGCTGAGCGTTTCATGATCAGGGACCGTGACCGCCGCTATCCGGCGGTTTCCGTCCCTGATCACGACGATTTGGCCGGCAGGGAAGTCGTGATCACGGTCGGGGATACAGTGCGTGCATGTCGCACCCGGCGACCGACCTCCCCCGCCCGGACCGCTGCGTGATCATGGGCGTCGTCAACGTAACCCTGGACTCGTTCTCGGACGGCGGGCAGTACTTCGACCGGATCGCGGCCATCGAGCGCGGCCTCGAGCTGGTGAAGTCCGGCGCCGACATCGTCGACGTCGGCGGCGAGTCGACCCGACCCGGGGCCGGGCGGATCGACGCGGCCGAGGAAGCCGGCCGGGTGTTGCCGGTGATCCGCGAGCTGGCTGCGGCCGGGGCCTATGTCAGCGTCGACACGATGCGCGCCGAGGTAGCGGCTGCCGCGCTCGATGCGGGCGCCCGCATGGTCAACGACGTCAGCGGCGGGCTTGCCGATCCGGCGATGATCCCGCTGATGGCGCGCACCGGCCGACCGTACGTGATCATGCACTGGCGCGGGCATTCCGCCACCATGCAGGACAGGGCTCGCTACGTCGACGTGGTCGCCGAAGTCTGCGACGAACTAGGGCAGCGCTACCAGGCCGCAGCCGAGGGTGGCGTGGCGCCCGAGTCGATCATTCTCGACCCGGGCCTGGGCTTCGCGAAGCTGCCGCGCCACAACTGGGCGCTGCTGGCCAATCTGGACCGGATCGCCAGCATCGGCCGGCGGATTCTGGTCGGCGCGTCCCGCAAGCGGTTCCTTGGCGAGCTCATCGCGCCGGCCGGGTCTGGCGGCCCGCTGCCGGACACGCAGCGCGAGTACGCGACCGTTGCGGTGTCCGCGATTGCCGCACTCGCCGGCGCCTGGGGGGTTCGGGTACACGAGGTGGTCGGCAGCCTAGACGCGGTCAAGGTCGCCGCGGCTGTCCGCGCCGACCAGGCAGGCCGAGCTCCCGAGGCGGCGGGCGGATGAGCGGCCCACCCGAACCGACGGAGCCGGCCGAACCGACGGAGCCGACCGAACCGACCGAACCGTCCGCGTCGACCGGGCCGACCGAGCCGACCGAACCGCCCGCGTCGACCGGGCCCGCCGGGCCGAGCGAACCGGCGGAGCCAACCGGTCCGACCGGGCCGACCGGGCCAGCCCAGCCAACTCGACCAACCGAATCGACCGGGCCAACGGAGCCGACCGAGCCAACCGAAGCGGTAGCGCTCGAGGAGCTCAACGGCGAGCTGTACGCCGCGATCGAAGCCGGCGATCTCGACCGGATGGGCCGGGTCTGGCTGGACCATCCGCATCAACACGATCCGGTCTGCGTACATCCCGGCTGGCCACCGATCCAGGGCCGCGATCAGGTGCTGCGATCGTGGGCCGCGATCATGGCGAACACCTCCTACATCCAGTTCTTCCTGACCGACGTAGAGGTCTCGGTCGCCGGCGACGTCGCAGTGGTCACCTGCGCCGAGAACATCCTGACCGCGGTCGGCGACGCCGAGACCGAGTCCTCGGCCCTGGCCGGCGGCCACGTCGTCGCGACCAACGTGTTCCGCCGTACCGCGCAGGGTTGGCGGCTGTGGGTTCATCACGCCTCCCCGGTGCTTGCCGCACACGACAGCGAGGTCGAGGAGGAGTAGATCGCCGGTACAGTCGGACCCGATGGCTGATCGCATCGACGTGCGGGGGTTATCCGGCCGTGGGCGGCACGGCGTATACGACCACGAGCGCGCCGAAGGCCAGCGGTTCGTCGTCGATCTCGCGCTCTGGCTCGATACCCGGGCGGCGGCCGCTGCCGACGAGCTCAGCGCCACCGTCGACTACGGCAGCCTCGCCGGTCAGGTCGTTGATCTCATCGAGGGGGAGCCGGTCGCCCTCATCGAGACGCTCGCGCAGCGCATCGCCACGCTGTGCCTGACCGAGCCGGCAATCGACACGGTGGAGGTAACCGTGCACAAGCCGCAGGCGCCCATTACTGTCCCGTTCGACGACGTGAGCGTCACGATCACTCGGAGCCGGACATGACGGGCGCACCGGTCAATCACGGAACCCGAGCCGTGCTCGGGCTCGGCAGCAACCTCGGCGACCGGCTAGAGATGCTGCAAGGTGCGGTGGATGCACTCGTGGACGCGCCAGGCATCGACGTGGCGGCGATCTCGCCGGTGTACGAAACCGATCCCGTCGGGGGGCCCGAGGGGCAGCCTCCGTTCCTGAACGCAGTGATCATCGTCAACACGTCGATGCCGGCGCGCACGCTGCTCGAGCGGTGCCTCGCGGTGGAGGACGCATTCGAGCGGGTACGCGACGTGCGCTGGGGACCGCGCACGCTGGACATCGACGTGATCACGTACGGCGACACGGTGAGCCGGGCCGAGGACCTGACAATCCCGCACCCACGCGCGGCCGAGCGCGCGTTCGTGCTGGTCCCGTGGCACGACATCGAGCCGGACGGGGAGCTGCTCGGGTACGGGTCGATCGCCGATCTACTGGCCAAGCTCGACCGGTCCGGAGTCAGCCGCAGCAGCGAGCTTGAGCTCACCCTGCCGTGGTGATCGCTGCGCCGGGGCGATCAGGAAATAGTCCGATCCGCCGCGTAGAGTCGCCCGCGTGAAGCCGACACGAGCGAGCGTTCTGCTAGCTGTCGGCGCGCTAAGCATCGCGGTCGGGTGGGCCGCGATCCGGCTGTGGGAGAGCCGCGAGAGCAGCACGTTCATGGTGCCGTGGTCCGCACCGGGAGCGATCGCGTTCCTGGCCGTTGTCCTGTTCGGGATCGCGCTGACGCTGCGCGCTCGGCTCGCCGCGTTCCGCGAGGGTCGGCCCGGCGCGCACCGCCCCGACCCGATTTTTGCGGCCCGGGCCGCCGCGCTAGGCAAGGCGAGCTCGCTGGTCGGCGCGTTGGTGGCCGGGCTCTACCTCGGCGTCGGTATCTTCCTGCTGGTCGACTACGAGAACTCGGCTGTCGAGCGGCGACGGCTGATCGCCTGCGGAGTGACCGTCGCCGCCGCGCTGGTGCTGCTCGCGGCCGCGCTGTTCCTCGAGCACGTACTCAAAGTGCCGCCGGATCAACTCGAGGAGCACGAGTCGGCCGAGCACGGCGAGGTCTAGGAACGCCCGAGGCGCGGTCAGCCTGCCTAGGCGGGGCCGCTACTTGTCGATGTCGCCGACCACGAAGAACATCGACCCGAGAATGGCGATCATGTCCGCGACCAGGTTGCCGGGCAGCACCCGGCTGAGTACCTGAATGTTGCTGTAGGACGCCGAGCGCAGCTTCAGCCGCCAGGGCGTCTTTTCGCCCCGGGAGACCAGGTAGTAGCCGTTGATGCCGAGTGGGTTCTCGGTCCACGCGTACGTTGCGCCTTCCGGGGCTTTCAGCACCTTCGGCAGCCGCACGTTGATCGGCCCGGGCGGCAGCTGAACCATCCGATCCAGGCACGCGTGTGCCAATACCAGCGAGACCCGGACCTGCTCCAACAGGCACTCGAACCGGGCCAGGCAGTCACCGTGCGTGCGGGTCACCACCCGCCCCGGGCCGCCCTCCTGGAACAGCTGCCCGTAGGCCAGGTACGGCTCATCCCGGCGTAGGTCGAAGTCCACTCCGCTGGCGCGCGCGATCGGGCCCGAGACCCCGTACTGGGAGACCAGCTCCGGCGCCAGTAGCCCGACCCCGCGGGTCCGGGCCCGGAAGATCTCGTTGCCCAGAATGAGCCTCTCGATGTCGTTTACGCCGCGTCCGACAGCATCCACCGCGGCCCGCACTCGATCGGTCCAGCCGGCCGGCAGCTCCTCCTTCAGCCCGCCGACCCGGTTGAACATGTAGTGCATCCGACCGCCGGACACCTCTTCCATGACCGCCTGCAGCGCCTCGCGTTCCCGGAACGAGTAGAAGATCGGGGTGATCGCGCCGATCTCCAGCGGGTACGAGCCGAGAAACATCAGGTGGTTGAGCACCCGGTTCAGCTCCGCTAGCAGCGTTCTGGCCCAGACCGCCCGCTCCGGGACCTCCATGCCCAGCATCCGCTCAACGGCGATTACCACGCCGAGCTCATTGGCGAACGCGGACAGCCAATCGTGCCGGTTGGCCAGCACGATGATCTGCCGGTAGTCCCTGACCTCGAACAGCTTCTCGGCGCCGCGGTGCATGTACCCGACGATCGGCTCGGCGGCGATGATCCGCTCGCCGTCGAGGGTCAGCCGCAACCGCAGCACGCCGTGGGTGGACGGATGCTGCGGGCCGATGTTGAGGACCATGTCCTCGGTGGCCAGCTCGCGCGCCCCGATACCGACGCCGATCGCAGTTTCGGTCATGTGCGCGAGTCTGCCAGGATCGGCCAGCGAGTGCGCAGCCGGAGGGGGATCAGCACCGCCATCCCGGGCGGGGCCGGATGGGATGCGGCACGGTGCCGGTTAATCTGATCGGATGGGCGGCATCGGAGCGGCGTTCGAGCCGCCGGGCGAGCAGTGGGTTCGAGTCTCCAGCCGGTTGCGTACAGTTCGGCGGATCACCCTGCTGCTCCTGCTGCTGCCGCTATCCGTGATTGGGGTCGTGCTGGCGCAGGCGTTCGGTGCGACCGTGATCGGCGTCGTGGTCGCGCTCGCCGCTGTCGCGGCCGGGGCCATCGGCTGGTCCGCGGTAGAGCGGAACTGGCGCGCGTGGGGCTACGCCGAGCGCGCGGACGATCTGCTGGTAGTCCGCGGCGTGCTCACCCGACGGCTGGTGGTGGTCCCGTACGGCCGGATGCAGTTCGTCGATGTCACGGCCGGACCACTCGAGCGGCGCTTCCGGATCGCCCGGGTCCAACTGCACACCGCCGCGGCCGCGACCGATGCGACGATTCCTGGGCTGGTTCCGGCCGAGGCGGCGCGGTTGCGAGACCGTCTTGCCGCACTCGGTGAGGCGAGGTCGGCCGGTCTGTGAGCGAGCCAGGCGAGGTCAGCCGGCCGGCGGTCAGCGAGCGACCCGAGCCGCCGCATCACGCGGACGGCGAGTGGCACCGGCTGCATCCGCTGACCCCGCTCGCGCGCGGCTGGACCGTGGTGGCCGCGGTCCTGTTCGTGCTCACCCAGAATGTGTCCGGCACCGCAGCCGGCTGGACCGCGACCGGGGTTCTGCTCGCCGGCGCGGTGGTCGTGGGCTTGATCTACGGCCTGTTCAGCTGGTGGTTCACCCGATACCGGATCGAGGAAGACGCGCTCAGGTTGGACACCGGCGTGATCTTCCGCCGATCTCGGCGGGTGCGGCTGGACCGGTTGCAGGCGGTGGACGTGGTCCGGCCGCTGATCGCCAGATTGCTGGGACTAGCCGAGCTGCGGCTGGAAGTGGCCGGGGGAAGCAGTAGCGAGGCGCCGCTCGCATACCTGTCCGAGCGCAACGCGCAGGTGCTGCGGGCCACGTTGCTGGCCAGAGCGGCCGGGGTGCGGCCGGACGCGCCCGAAGCGGACGAGCAGGTGCTGGTCCGGGTGCCTCCGGACGCGCTGATCCGCTCGCAACTGCTGTCCGGTTCGGCGATCTTCGGGATCCTGCTGGTCATCGCGCTGATCTCTGGCGCCATCGGCTTGCACACCCCGTTCATCTTCATCGGCGCCGTGCCGACGCTGATCGCGCTGGCTACTTCGGAGTTCCGCGCCTTCAGCACGCATTTCGACTTCGTCGTCGCCGAGTCCGCCGACGGATTGCGCCTGCGGCACGGTCTGCTCGAGCACCGCAGCCAGACCGTTCCACCGGGCAGGGTTCAGGCGCTGCGAATCGTGCAGCCGCTGCTGTGGCGGCGCTGGGACTGGGTGAAGGTAGAGGTCAACGTGGCCGGCTACGCCCCGGGCGGAGGCGAGGACGGCACCTCGCGGACCTCGGTGCTGCTGCCGGTCGCACCGCGGGCCACCGCGCTCGGCGTGGTCGGCCGGGTGCTGCCCGGGGTGGACATCGACGCCGTAGCGCTGGTCGGCCTGCCGGTCCGGGCCCGCTGGGTACGGCCGATCGGCTGGCGGTTCGCCGCGTGTGGCGCGGACGAGCGGGTGTTCGTATCCAAGCGCGGGCGGCTGCGCCGGGAGCTCGACGTGATCGCGCACGGCAAGGTGCAGAGCCTGCGGCTGAGCTCCGGTCCGATCCGTCGCCGGCTCGGACTGGCCACCGTGCACCTGGACAGCACGCCCGGTCCGGTGAAGGTGCACGCTCCGGATCGGGACGCGGTCGAGGCCCGTCGCATCGTCGAGGCACAGGCCGAGCGGGATCGGACCGCGCGCCGGGCGGCCGGCCCCGAGCGCTGGATGACTGCGCACGTCCAGCCTGCGCACATCCACACCGGGCCCGCCCAACCCGCGCCCGATCAGGTCGATCAGCCCCCGCCCAGCGAGCCCCCGCCCGGGCCGCCCGCGCCCAGCCCGCCCACGCCCGGGCCGTCCGCGCCCAGCCCGCCCACGCCCGGGCCGTCCGCGCCTGTTCAGCCCGGACCCGGTGAACCCGCGCCGGCCGGGGCCGAGCGGACCGGGTTCGATCATGCGGATTGACGATCTCGACCTGACCACTCCGGCGCTCATCGCGGACCCGTACCCGATCTTGGCTGAGCTGCGAGCGCAGGCGCCGATGGCCTGGCACGAGCGCAGCGGCATGTTCCTCGCGTTCGGCTACCACGCGGCTAACGCGGTGCTCAGGGACCGGCGGGCCGGTCGACTGTGGCGGGATCGGCAGCCGGCCGAACGGTTCGAGCCGTTCAACGCGCTGCACCGGCACCAGATGATGGAGAACGAGCCGCCGGAGCACACCAGGTTGCGCGCTCTGGTGGCTAAGGCGTTTGCCCGCGGCCATGTGGAGCGGTTGCGGCCACGAGTGACGGAAATGGCCGGGGAGCTGCTCGACCAGGTAGACGGCTCGGCCGGGTTCGATCTGCTGGCCGAGTACGCCGGTCCGTTGCCGGTCATGGTGATCGCGGAGCTGCTCGGCGTACCGCCCGAGGATTGGGATCTGCTCCGGCCGTGGTCGAACGCGATCGTCAAGATGTACGAGTACCACCGGACCGTCGCGCTCGAGGACCGGGCGGTGACCGCGGCCATCGAGTTCGCGGACTACGTCCGGGTACTGGCGAAGACCCGGCGGGAGCATCCGAAGAACGATCTGATCAGCCACCTGGCCGCGATCGAGGACGGCGGTACGCGGCTGTCCGAGGATGAGCTGGTCGCGTCGGCGATCCTGCTGCTGAACGCCGGACACGAGGCGTCGGTGAACGTGCTCGGGAACGGCATGGTCGCGCTGCTCGACCATCCGGCCGAGCGGGATCGGTTGGTCGCCGAGCCGGAGCTGGCGGCGCCGGCGGTCGAGGAGATGATCAGGTACGACGCGCCGCTTCATCTGTTCGAGCGGACCGCGACGACCGACCTGGTCATCGCCGGTGTGCCGGTGGCGGCCGGGCAGAAGATGGCCGCGCTGCTGGGCTCGGCCAACCGTGATCCCGCGGTATTCACCGAGCCGGACCGGTTCGACACCGGCCGCGATCCCAATCCACATCTCGGGTTCGGCGCCGGCATTCACTTCTGCCTGGGCGCGCCACTGGCTCGGGTCGAGCTGCAGGCCGCGGTGACCACGCTGTTGCGCCGATTCCCGCAGCTGGAGCTGGAGGAGCGACCGGAGGTGCGGCCGACCTTCGTTCTGCGGGGTTACCAGGCGGTGCGGGTCCGCGCCGGATAGCCGGCACCCGGGCAATGCGACCGGGTCAGCCGGGCCAGGCCGGGATACGTACCGCGAGCCAGCCGAACCCGCCGAGCCCACCCGGGTCGAGCAGTTCGGCCGCCTGGCCGGCGTGCGCCAGATCAGCCAGGTAGCCGAGCGGATCGGCGTGCGCCGCCGCTGGCGACGGGCGATTGCCGGAGAGCCCCAGCTCGGTCAGCGCCGCCCGTTGGGTCCGTAACGGAGCTGGTACGGCGCCCACGGTACGAGCGGCCACGGCCAGCGAGTCCAACGCCACGTGTGCGGTGAGATCGCACGAGCCGTCCGGAATCGGCGGTACCTGGTGGCCGCGCCGGTATCCGGTCAACGTGCCGCCGACCGGGCGGGTAGCGAGCTCGTGCCCGTAGTCGATCGCCACCGCGAGGCTGCCCGGACCCAGCCCGCGCAACAGGCCCGCCCAGGCCTCGTCCCGACTCCGGCCGATTTCCGCGCGGTAGCCGGGCATCCCCGGCAACGGCCACCACCGGCCGAGCCAGCGCACATCCGCGGCCGGCGGCTCGTGGCCGAGCACCTGTTCGCCGGTCTTTGGATGGACCAGCACTACCCGTGGCCGCCCGTTCGCGGCGACCTCGACGACATCCAGCGGGATGTTGTCCAGCCACTCGTTCGCGACCACGAGCGCGGCCGGCAGTCCGGCCGGGGTATCGGACCGCCACTCGATCGCCGTGGCCAGGCCGTCGGGCCGGTCGGCGAACTCGACCGCGATCAGGTCGAGGTCCGGATCGATCGCCGCCATGGCCTCGAGGAGCTCGCCGCGCCCGGCGCCGATATCGACGACCGCGGTCAACCCCTCCTGCCGGGCCAGCTGGATCAGCGCAGCCGCGAACAGCGGCGAGGCGTGCGCGGAGGTACGGAAATGCGCGGCCGGTCCGGCCGGGTCGCGGTAGAACCCACCCGGCCCGTACAGGGCCTGCGCCATCGCCTCCCGCCACGGCAGGTAGTCGGCCACAGCCTGACCCTACCGGCCGCGATCGCTGTTTCCATGATCACTTCAAGACAAAACCGCAGGTGGACGCCGGGAGCGATCGCGGAACCTGCGATCACGAGAGAGGGGGCGGAGGCGGGGCGGGCGTAGGGCGGGTCGCGCTGGGGGCTGCGCAGGAAGATCGAGAGAGCGAGGTACGCTCGGGAACCGTCCGGTACCCCGACGTGGACTGGAACGGAAACGCAACGTGGATGAACCGCTGACTCCATCGGACCGGCCCGCGCGGCTGTCGGTCGGTGTGATCGGCACCGGCCGGGTCGGTGCGGTGCTCGGCGCCGCGCTACGCCGGGCCGGCCACACCGTGGTCGCGGCCTCGGCGATCTCCGAGGCCAGCCGGACCCGGGCCGAGGCGCTGCTGCCGGGCGTGCCGTTGGTCGACCCGCGCACGGTCGCCGAGCAGGCCGACTTGCTGCTACTCACGGTTCCGGACGATGCGCTGGCCGAACTGGTCGCCGGACTGGCCGAAACCGGTGCCATCTCGATGGGCCAGATAGTCGTGCACACCAGCGGTCGGTACGGCTACTCCGTGCTGGAGCCGGCGCTGCAGGCCGGTGCCCTCCCACTCGCGCTGCACCCGGTGATGACGTTCACCGGAACCAGCGTGGACCTGGAACGGCTGGCTGGCTGCTCGTTCGGAGTCACCGCGCCAGAGGCGTTGCGGCCCATGGCCGAAGCGCTGGTGGTCGAGATGAGCGGCGAACCGGAGTGGATCGACGAACGCCACCGGCCGCTGTACCACGCCGCACTCGCGATCGGCGCCAACCACTTGGTGACGCTGGTTGCCGAAGCGCAGGACCTGCTGGCCAGGGCAGGCGTCGAGCACCCGAGCCGGATGCTGGGCCCGCTACTCGGCGCGGCGCTGGACAACGCGTTGCGGTCCGGTGACGCGGCCCTGACCGGCCCGGTCGCGCGTGGCGACGCCGGAACGGTCGCGGTGCACATCAGCGAGCTGAGCCAGGTGTCCCGGGAGGCGCTGGCCGCCTACGTGGCGATGTCCAGGCTGACCGCGGATAGAGCGCTGGCCGCCGGCCTGCTCGACCCGGAACGGGCCGAGCAGTTGCTCGACGTGCTGGCCGACCGCGCCGACGGCGCCCGCGCATGAGCCGGTCGCGCCGGCCGGTCGTCGCGACCTCGAGAGCCGAGCTCGCTGAGGCCCGCGCCGAACTCGGGACCGCAACGGTCGGGTTCGTGCCCACGATGGGCGCGCTGCACGCGGGCCACCGAGAGTTGCTGACCCGGGCCGGCCAGCTGGCCGAGCGGGTGGCAGTGAGCATCTTCGTCAACCCGCTGCAGTTCGGACCGGCCGAGGACCTCGCCCGCTATCCGCGCTCGCTGGACGCCGACCTGGCCATATGTGCTGACGTGGGCGTCGCGCTGGTGTTCGCGCCCACGGTCGACCAGGTGTACCCGGACCGTGAGCGAGCGGTGACCACCATCGATCCGGGCCGACTGGGCTTGGTGCTCGAAGGCGCGTCCAGACCTGGGCATTTCACGGGTGTGCTAACCGTAGTGGCCAAGCTGTTCCACCTGATCCGGCCGGACGTCGCGGTGTTCGGCCAGAAGGACGCGCAGCAGCTGGTGCTGATCCGGCGAATGGTCGCGGATCTTGACTTCCCGCTGCGGATTGAAGAGCTTGCCACGGTTCGGGAGCCGGAGGGGCTCGCGCTGTCCAGTCGCAACCGTTACCTGTCGGCGCCGGAGCGCCAGACCGCGCTC
>DATFRM010000280.1:0-6456 GCA_035263265.1 Actinomycetes bacterium | reverse complement strand
TTCCGCGACGGCACTACCTGGGTCGATGCCGACCAACTCGGCCGGTTCGTCGTGGACGGCGTGCCGGCCGGCCCGGTCAGCCTGGTCTGCCGCTTTCCGGACAGCGACATAGCACCACTGGTGACAGACTGGGTGACTCTGTAGCCGACCGGCTGGGGCGCGGCCATGCAATCGGAGCTAGCTCAGGCCGAGCAAGCGCGCGCGCTGGTCAACACCGCACCGGAGCTCGCTCGCGACCGCGCCGCGGAACTGCTCACCGTACTCACCGACCCAGAGGCGAGGTCGGTTGCCGAACGCGCCTATGCACAGGCAGTAAAGGAGCTTGGGGATGTATCAGCCGCGGTACGCCATCTGCGGCGGGCGATCAGTATCGCCGATCGTGCCGGGATGGCCGAGCGGGCCGCGGAAGCGCGCACCAGCCTTGTCGTCGTATTAGTCGAGCGTGGGGAAACGGCCGCCGCACTGTACGAGGCGGACCTGGCCGCCCCGGCGCTGCGCGGCAGTGCGGCCGGGCGGCTGCTGATCCAGCGTTCCCTCGTGCTGCAACGCATGGGACGGCTCGATGACGCCGTCCGCGGCTACCGGGAGGCCCTTCCGCTGGTCCGGCAAGCCGGCGACGTGGAGTACGAGTCGCTTGCGCTGCTTCGCCGGGGCACGTTGTATGCCTACCAGGGCAACCACGCCCGCGCCGTGGACGATCTCAACCGCTGCGCCCAGCTGGCCCAGCGACACGGGCTACCGCTGATCTACTCGTTCGCGCTGCACAACCTGGGCTTCGCCGCCTTCATGCGTGGCGATCTACCGGACGCGCTCGCCCGGATCGACGCGTCGGCCGAGGTCAAACGCGAGATCGGCAGACCGGATGCGGTGACCCTCACCGATCGAGCCGCGGTGCTGGTGGCGGCCGGGCTTGGCCAGGAGGCCGTCGAGACCGCGCAGCTTGCCTGCGCGCAGCTCGAGCGCGACCAGTTCGCGTCGGACCTGGCGGAGGCACGGCTATCGCTGGCCAGTGCCGCGCTGCTCAACGGCGACACCGACCTGGCGGCGCTGACCGCGGCCCAAGGTGGGCGCGACTTCGCCCGGCAACACCGGACCCCGTGGGCAACGCTGGCCAGGCATGTCGAGGTCAGCGCCCGGTGGGCGGCCGGCGAACGAACTGCGGCACTGCTGCGGCTGACCCGGCGGGTCGCCGTCGATCTGGTGGCCGCGGGCTGGCCGGTGGACGCGGTCCAGGCCCACACGCTGGCCGGCCAGCTCGGGATCGAGCTCAACCGCCACCAGATAGCCATGACCGAGCTGGAGCTGGCCGCTCGGTGCCGCTCCCGCGGGCCGGCACAGCTGCGTGCCGCCGGGTGGCATGCCGAGGCACTCCGCAGGCTGGAGCGCGGCGACCCGCGCGGCGCACTCGCAGCGCTGCGGGCCGGGTTGGACATCCTGGCCGAGCACGCGGCCACGCTTGGCGCCACCGACCTGCGGGTGCATGCCGGTGTGCACGGCGAGGACATGGGCGCGCTCGGCGTCCGGCTGGCGATCGAGGGCGGGCGCGGCCGGACCGTGCTGGCCTGGGCCGAGCGCCGCCGGGCCGGGGCACTGCGCCGCAGGCCGGTGCGACCGCCGAACGACATCCGGCTCGCGGACGATCTGGCCGAGCTGCGTCGGATCAGCGCGGCCATCGAGGAGGCCGGCCTAGCGGGGCGCAGCACCCGAACCCTGCACGCCAAGCGGATCGCGCTGGAGAACGCGATCAAGGATCGGTCCCGGCACGCCCGCGGCTCGTACGCGCCTGACCCGCCTTTCGACCTCAGCACGCTGGTCGCCGCACTCGGCAAGCGCGCGCTCGTGGAGTTCGTGCGGAACGGTGATCGGCTGCACGCGGTCACTGTCGCCGACAGCCGGGTGCGGCTGACCGAACTCGGCTCGTTCCGGCAGGCGAGCGCCGAGGCCGAGTCGCTGCGGTTCAGCCTCAACCGGATCGCGCGCCGGCACGGGGGCCCGCAACTGATCGAACTGGCCCGGCAGACCGCCCGGCACGCCGCGATCACCCTCGACCGGCTGCTGCTCGGCCCGTTGGCGGGAGAACTCGGCGATCGAGACCTGGTGCTGCTGCCGACCGGTGTCCTGCACGCGCTGCCGTGGCCGGTGCTGCCGTCCTGCGCCGGGCGGCCGGTCGTGGTGGCGCCGTCGGCGACCTCCTGGGTTCGCACGATGGCCGCCGACGGCGCCGGCTCGCGCCGGATCCTGTTGGCCGCCGGTCCGGCGCTCGAGCACGCCGAGCCGGAGATCCGAACGCTCGCCGAGCGGTATCCGCAGGCGCTGGTCCTGACCGGAGCCGATGCGACCGCTGCCGCGGTCGCCAACGGGCTGGACGGCGCCAATCTCGCCCACGTCGCCGCGCACGGGATCTTCCGGTCTGACAACGCACAGTTCTCCAACCTGCGCCTCGCCGATGGGCCGCTCACCGTGTACGACCTGGAACGGCTCAGCCGGGCACCGCGCACGCTAGTGCTGTCCGCATGCGACTCCGCGCTGTCCACGGTCCGTCCCGGCGACGAGCTGATGGGCCTGGCCGGCGCGGTCTTCGCGCTCGGCACCCGCACCCTCATCGCCAGCGTCACCCCGATCCACGACGAGGAGACCCGCGCGGTCATGCTCGCGCTGCACGACCGGCTGCTCACCAGCGCTTCCCCGGCCCGGGCGCTGGCCGACGCCAGCCAGGCCACCGGGATCGACGGATTCGTCTGCTTCGGCGCCGGCTAGTCGGTCTGGTGTGACAGCAGCGGAATCCGGCGCTCCTGTTCGGTGATCGAGCCGTGCATCGCGCGCAGGCTGGACTCCACCGGCTCCGCCTCGGGCGCGACCACCGCCCCGCTCCCCCGGGCCAGCGCCACGACGTCCCCGATGCGGGCCCGCATTGGGGGCGACACCTGCGGTCCGAACAGCCCGGCCTCGATCGCCTCGGCCCTGGACAGCACCCAGAACTCCTCACCGAGCACGGCCCGCCAGTTGGCGAGGGCGTCGTCGGCCGCTCCCGGCACGGCGTACACATGTCGAGCCCGTGCCTCGCCACCGAGCAACGAGACCCCGGCTCGTAGCTCGACACGCACGTCCGCGTCGATCCGCGCTTCCGGCGGTACGTCGACCAGACCGTGGTCCGCGGTGATGTACAGCGCAGTACCGGCCGGCAGCCCTGCGCGAAGCGTGCCAACGAACCGATCGATCTCGGCCAACGCGGCCCACCACCGGGCGGAGTACACGCCGTCCAGGTGACCGGCCGAGTCGAGCTGGCTCAGATAGGTATAAACCAGCCGCCGACCGCGGCCGGACAGCTCGGCCAGCGTGGCCGTGGCCCGCTGCTCGCGGGTTTCCGCGCCAACGTAACGAGCGCCGCGGAACGCGGCCAGGGTCAGACCTGAACCCTCGAAAACCGGCGCGGATACATGCGCAACCAGGATCCCAGCAGCGACCGCCCGCTCGAAGCATGAGGTCTCCGGCTGCCAGCTAGCCGGGTCGACCCGGGGATCCCAACGCAACTGGTTGAGCAGCCACCCGGCGCCGGGCACCGCTACCTGGTATCCGAGCAGCCCGTGCCGTCCGGGGGGCAGCCCGGTGCCGATCGAGCCGAGGCTGGTGGCGGTGGTCGCCGGGAAGCCGGTGCTGAGCACCCGTCCACCGGGCAGCAGCGCGGCCAGTTCGGGAATCATCCTTGCTGCGGACCCGGCCGCGACCCGCGCCAGCTGCTCGTAGCCGAGGCCGTCGACCAGCACCACGCATGCCTTCTCGGTCGCACGCAGCCGCAGCGGATTGCGCTCGCCGGGCGCGCCGAGCGCGGCAAGGACGGACGGCATGAGGTCGGCGAGAGTGGACTCCCCGTACGGGAGCACCGGCAGGCCGGACCGCTCAGGCGACAGCTCGGACACCGGTTGGCCGACCAACGGCAACCCGGTCACCCGTTGGCCGGCCGACGGCAACCCGGTCACGGGTGGGTCAGCGGACGGCAGCTCTGGCACCGTTGGGTCAGGTGGCGACGGCCAGGTCACCCGTTGATCAGCGGGCGTGCCGGCCGGCGGCGACCGCAGCGGTCGCCTCGGTCAGCGCTGCGGCAAACGCAAGCGTCTGGTGCACAACGTCGGCGCCGTCACCGGCTTCGCTCACTCGCACCGAGAGATCGTCTACCGACACGCTGCCGGCGTAGCCGTGGTCGGCCTCACAGTTGGGATCGGAGCAGCTGGCAGGCTCCAGGTCGACCCGGTTGACCCCACCCCAGCCGATCGTCAGCACCACCTCGCGCGGCGGCTTGCCCGGGATGTAGCGCGCCGGATCGTCGACCGTCCGATTCACCACGATCGTGCCGATCCGGTCGAGCCGAACCGTCTCGGTCGACGTTGTCGCGAACGGAGGCGACGTCGGCGAGTCGGGTGGATGCTCATCGGTGTGGCTGACGATCAGCCTGCTCTTGGTCAGTGCGAGCACCGTGACGTGCCGGCGCACCTCCTCGCGATCAAACGTGGTCTCCTGGTGCACGACATACGAGGTGATCGGCTCGTGCCCAAGCGCGGTGTCGACCGCCTCCGCGACGAGCGTCGGGTAGTAGCCCGCTCGCTCGATCGCCACGCGCAGCCCGTTGGGACTGATCCTCGTCTCCGCCATAGCGCTCATCTTCCCACCGCGGGCTCGACCGCGCCCAACTCAACCCGCGAATCCGTGGAATCCGGCTCGGTCCGGCCGTCCTGGGCCGGGGTGAGCCGGCGATGCAGCTGCTGCGCCATGGCCGCGGCGGCCAGGCATCCGCCAGAGATCAGCAGGATCCAGCCCGCCGCCAGCCCGGCGCCAATCAGGCCGCCGGCCAAGATCGGACCGATGATCAGACCCACGCTCCAAGTAGTCGCATGCGCCGCGTTGTACCGGCCGCGGATCTCTGCCGGAGCCAGATCATTGACCAGCGCGGGCAGGATGGGTGCCCAGATCGTCTCGCCGAGCGCGAAGACCACGGTCGCCAAGACCAGCAGGCTCACGGCGAGCGCGCCGCCGGGATAGAGGCCGGCACTTCCGACCAGTAGCCACGACGCCGCCCAGAAGGTCGTCGCCACGACTAGCGCGCGGCTCCGGCTTCGGCCGCGCAGCCGCTTCACGACCAACATCTGCGCCGACACGATCACCGCGGTGTTGGCCGCGAACACCAGTGCGAGCGCCTTCGGCGAGATGTCCGCCAGCTGCGTGGCGAAGGCAGTGAACCCGGCCTCGAACTGGGCATATCCGCAGGTGATCGCGACCAGGCCGAGCACGAGCAGGCGGACAAAGGCCCGGTCGGCCAGCACGTCGCGGTACCCGGCCTTGACCACCGGCTCCGCGTCTGCCTCGACCGGCGCCGGCTGCTCCCCCGAGCTGCCCCGGCCTCCGGCCCGGCCCATGCTCAGCTGCACGCCGAACCGGCCGGCGAACGCCAGCGCACTGAGCAGGTAGACGAGCTGGAACGTGCCGGGCCGGTTCTCGCTTACCACCGCGGCTGCGATCAGCCCCCCGACTCCGATGCCGAGGTTGAGCAACGCGAACTGCAGCCCATAGAGGTGCTGCCTGCGCTCCACCGGCACCAGGCCGGCAACCAGTGCGTTGCTCGGTCCGTGCAGGCCCGAGTTACCGACCGCCGACAGCGTCCCGATCAGCAGCGCTTGCCACGGCCGTTCGACCAGCGCAAACCCGGCCACCCCGAGCATGGTCACCGCCAGCGCGCCCAGCAGCACCACACCCGGCCCGTACCGATCGACCAGGATTCCGATCGGCCCGGCCATGACCAGGGTGACCAGCGCCATCGCGGCCATGATCAGTCCGACCGTCACGGTCGGGATGCCGCGGATGTCGTGTAGGTAGACCATAAGGAACGGCAGGGTGAGGCCGATTCCGACGGACGACAAGCCGACGCCGAACAGGTAGCGCTTGACCAGAGGAGATAACGCCTGCTCGCTATTCGTCATGTACCGAGTCTGCCGAGCGGTCCTTACCAACCGCCACCGAATTTCCCGCGTTCAGCCGTCCAGAAGCAGCTGGCGAACCTCCTGGTCGGTGGTCTGGGCGAAGTTCGCATAGAACGCGCCAACCCCGCCGAACCGGGCCGGCCGCAGTGGGCAGACGACGTCGATCCCGGCGGCGGTGAACTCGGCGATCGTCTCCAGCGGAGCGACCGGAATCGCGACCACGATACGGGTCGCGCCCATCGCCTCGACCGCGGCGGCGGCTGCCCGCATCGTCGCTCCGGTAGCCAGTCCGTCGTCCACCAAAATGACGGTGGCACCGCATACGTCGGGCGCCGCACGGTCTCCCCGATACGCGCGCTCTCGGCGGACCAGTTCGCTCTCTTCGGCAGCGGCCACGGTATCCAGGGCGCCCGCCGGGATACCCAGCCTGGCGATCACGTCCTGGTTCAGCACTCGGGTGCCACCGGTCGCGATCGCTCCCATGGCG
>DATFRM010000279.1:0-2394 GCA_035263265.1 Actinomycetes bacterium | reverse complement strand
AATCCGATCCTGACCATGCCGTCGAGGATCGGCTCGACAGCGGCAAGGCGGAGCCGGCCCGCCGATCGGATGCCGAGCAGCGCCCGCATGATCCCAACCTCCCGCCAAGTCAGCTGTTCGGCCGCGGCGAGCAGGGCCGCTGCGGGTGCGGTCGTGGCCCGCCGGTGGCGCTCCCGGAAATGCCAGTCCGGCAGCAGCTCGTCAAGGGGCACGGTCGCCAACTATGCCGGTCCTTGCCGCCGCCTAGCGGATCCGGTCCGAGTGGCGGGACTCGCTCACCTCGGCCGAGCCCAGCTGCCACGGAACGCTCGTGACCATGACGCCGGGCTGGAACAGCAGCCTCGCCTTCAGTCGTAGCGCGCTCTGATTGTGCAGCAGCTGCGCCCACCAGCGACCCAGCACGTACTCCGGTATGAATACCGACACCACGTCGCGCGGGCTCTCCCGGCGGATCGCTCTGACGTACTCCAGAACCGGCCGGGTGAGATCCCGGTACTGCGAGTCCAGCACGCTGAGTGCGACCGGCAGGTCACGCTCGGCCCACTCCCGCACCAAGGTCTCGGTCTCCTCCGGGTTGGTGCGCACGGTCACCGCGACCAAGCTGCTCGGCCGGATCGCGCGGGCGTATGCCAGCGCCCGCAGCGTCGGCGTGTGCAGCCGGGAGACCAGCACGACGGCGTGGATCCGGCTTGGGAGGCCCACCTCATCCGGCCCAGGACTCAGCTCAACGGCAACCCGGTCGTAGTGCCGGTGGATCCCGCGCATCAGCAGATACAACGCCGGCATGGCAACCACCACGATCCATGCTCCGTGCCGGAACTTACTCACCAGCACGATGACCAGCACGATCGCGGTGACCGCCGCGCCGATCGCGTTGATCCAGCGAGCCCGCCGGATCCGCCAGCGCTGGGGTGCGGTGATCGTCGCGGCCAGCGACCGGGTCCAGTGCCGGACCATGCCGGCCTGGCTGAGCGTGAACGAGACGAACACGCCGATGATGTAGAGCTGGATGAGCCGGGTGGTGCTCGCGCCGAACCCCCAGATGAGCAGGCCGGCGAGCACCCCCAGGATGGTGATCCCGTTGCTGAAGACGAGCCGGTCGCCCCGGCGGGCAAACTGCCGGGGGAGGTAGCCGTCGGCACCGAGAATGGAGGCCAGGATCGGGAACCCGTTGAAAGCGGTGTTCGCGGCCAGAATGAGGATCGCCGCGGTGAACGCCTGGACGGCGAAGAATCCGATTGAGTCGTAGCCGCCGAACACCGCACCGGCGATTTGGGCGATCACGGTCCGCTGTTCGTAGCCGGCCGGAGCGCCGACCAGCTGGGCGGGGTCTTGGGCCATCCGAACGTGGCTGACCAGTGCCAGCGTGGTGATCCCGGCGAACATTGTTACGGTCAACCCGCCCATGACGGCAAGCGTGGCGGCCGCGTTGCGGCTCTTGGGCGGCTTGAAATGTGGCACCCCGTTGCTCACAGCTTCCACTCCGGTGAGCGCCGTGCACCCGGAGGCGAACGCGCGCATGCCGAGCAGGACCAGGAGCAGGCCGCCGGTATCGGCCGAGGGCTGGATCCCGAACCCGGCCGACTCGGCCACCGGTGCGTCCCCCACCAGCGTCCGAACCATGCCAAGCCCGATCATTATGAATACGATTGCGACGAATCCGTAGGTCGGGATGGCGAACGCGGTTCCGGACTCCTTGACTCCGCGCAGGTTCATCAAGGCCAGCACCGCCACCATGCCTAGGCATAGGGCGACCGAGTGCGGTGCCAGCGCGGGCAACGCCGAAACGATATTGGCGACTCCGGCCGCGACCGATACGGCGACCGTGAGCACGTAGTCGACGAGTAGCGCACTGGCCGCGGTCAGCGCCGCATCGCGACCGAGGTTGGCGCGGCTCACCGCGTAGGCACCGCCGCCGTTGGGATAGGCGTGGCAGGTCTGCCGGTACGAGGCCACGACGACGACGAGCAATACGATCACCACGGCCGCGACCGGCCAGGTCAGGTGCAGCAGCGTCAACCCACCGAGGCTGAGAACGAGCAGTATCTCCTCGGTCGCGTATGCGTTGGAGGACAGTGGGTCGCTGCAGAAGACCGGCAGCGCCAGGGTCTTCGGCAGCAACGTCTCGCCGAGCGACTCCGTGCGCATCGGCCGTCCTACCAGCAGCCGCTTGGGCACCGTAACGACAGTCGTGGACCGCACGAAGTCAAGACAACCTCGATCACGGCCGGTCGAGAGAGATCTTGACGCTTCCTTGACGCCGATCCGGCGCACGGTGCCGTTGACCTGGGCGATGTGACAGAGTCAACAGGATTGCCGCCTACTCCCGGCATCGCAGAATGAGCAAGCCCGGTTAGGTTGGTGGCGTGGGGACAAGAGTGACCGAGGTAGAGC
>DATFRM010000278.1:0-4073 GCA_035263265.1 Actinomycetes bacterium | reverse complement strand
CGCCGTCGAGGGGATACACGCCGGCGCCGCGTCCGGGATCAACAACGCGGTCGCGCGGATCGCCGGACTGTTCACGATCGCCGCGCTGCCGGTGCTGGTTGGCCTTGATCCGGACTCGATCGCCGAGCCTGCTGCGCTGGTCCAAGGGTTCGACGCGGCGATGCGGATCTGCGCCGGCCTATGCGTGGCGGGCGCGCTGGCGGCGTTCGCCATGCTCCCGGCCGGCCCCGTGCACCGGCGCGCCCGGGCGGCCGCCGGGCAAGCCTCAGCCGGCCGCTGAGCCGCCATCGCGCTGTCGCTACTTACCCGGTTCTAGGACCGGCGCTAGGTTAACGAGCGTGGAGGATCTCGACCGGCTGATCGTCCGGTTGCTCACCAGGGACGGGCGGATGAGCTACACCGACCTTGGTAAGGCGACCGGACTGTCCACGTCGGCGGTCCATCAGCGGGTGCGCCGGCTCGAGCATCGCGGGGTGATCAAGCGGTACGCCGCCATCGTGGATCCGGACGCGGCCGGGCTGTCGCTTACCGCGTTCATCTCGGTGAAGCCGTTCGACCCGGCCGCCGTGGACGACGTCCCCGAACGGTTGTCCAGCATTCCGGAGATCGAGGCGTGCCACAGCGTGGCCGGCGACGAGAACTACATCCTCAAGGTCCGCGTGCCGACCCCGGGTGATCTCGAGCAGCTGCTCGCGACGATCAGATCGCAGGCCAACGTGTCCACCCGAACCACGGTGGTGCTCAGCACGCCCTACGAGTGGCGCCCGCCAAACCTGTAACCCCCCGCCTCTCCGCACCGCACCCTTTCTCGATCATTACGCGTGGTTGGTGGTGGACAAATACGGCAACAGCATTGATTTCGCGTCCACGCGGTGCGTAATGATCGCGGATTGGGGGCGCGGAGACGGGGGAGCCGCCAAGACCTAGCGGGGTTCCCAGGCGCCGGGCGCCTCGACCAGCTGGCGGACCTGGGGCGGCAACTGGTCACCTGCGATGTCCGCCAGGCTTACGTGATCGAGCACGCCGCGCAGCGCGGACCTGGTCGCGACCCAGACGTCTTGCAACCGCGCCGCCGGGCCGGTGTACGACGCATGCTCCGGCCGGTCGCCCCGCACCGCGGCCAGCGGCCCGTCCAGCGCCCTGACCACCTCCGCCACCGTGATGCTGGCGGCCGGCCGGGCCAGCCGATAGCCGCCCTCGGCACCGCGCCGGCTGGTCACCATCTGGGCCTGGCGGAGCTGGCGCAGGATCGACTCGAGGAACCGTGGTGGGATGTCCTGCGCCTTCGCGAGGTGCTCCCCGGTGACCAGCTGCCCGGGTTCGGCCGCGTCGGCAGCCGCGAGCTCGAGCAGCGCTCGCATCGCATAGTCGACCTTGGCCGATACATACATGCCGCTATTCTCGCCCGGCCCGGGGTCACTCGTACCGGCTCGACGCGCCGTACTCGACCGGCCCGGCGAACAGATCGTCCACGTCCGTGACCGTATCGTCCTCTTCGTCGGATCGCCGGCTCGGATCGGCCAGCACCCAGACCGCCCAGATCAGCGCCAGCGGGAGCCGCAACCAGCCAGGCTGGATCGGCAGGAACGGCACCACAACCACGGCGCGGTCGACGCCTTCGATGATCGTGACGATGGCGAGCAGCCAGGTCAGTACGCCGAGCGCGCGGCCGCCATCCCGGCGCAGCCGGTGGCCGAGTACGGCGAGCCAGACGCCGACTAGCAGATAGCCCACGCCGAGCAGTCGGGTGCCCATGATCCCGGTGCCGATCACGGTCAGGGCCAGCCCGATCCCACCGACCAGGCTCGCGATCAGCACCGTCCGGGTCCGCCGTACCCTCCGCCAGAGCAGTAGCAGCCCGGCGAGGCCGAACGCGAGCGCCTGCCCCAGCAGGATCTGCACCTCGATCCGCCACAGCCCGCTCGCGCCGAACCAGTCGCAGCCGCGCGGTACCGCCCGGGCTTGCTGATCGAACCCGGCGCAGTGCAGCAGCTTCAGCGTCTTGATCGGATCGCCGAGGATCCGGGTAGAGCCCCAGGAGCTCCCGCAGCGCGGCGCCAGCACCGGATCGCTGCTGTCCTTGCTCGCGGCCTGCCAGCAGTTACCCGCGCCCTGCCCGTCCCACCAGAAGTCCATGCCGTTGCGCTGCTGCGATCCGTCCGGCGCGATCCCGAGCTGGTTGGCGATGTAGCGGTTGTAGTGCGAGGTGTCGAAGAACTTGTCGATGTCATCGCCGCGCACGATCGACGGCACCCAGAAGAGCATGAACGCGGCGTAGTCGTTGCCGTAGATCCAGTTCTGCTCGAACAGGTTGTAGTTGCCGCCCGCGGTGAGGATGCCGACCCCCTTCGGCACCCCGGTGGCCGGGCAGACCACGCCGGACTCGTAACCGCGCTCGGCGTAGGGCTTAGCGCAGGTGCCGTTCCGGATGAAGTCGTAGTAGTCGACGTTGTTGTCGTAGATCCGGTTGCGCTCGAACTTCGCGTGGTTCTGCGGCAGACCCGGGTGATCGGGAAACGCGCTGTCCATCGACACACCCGCGGTGTTGTCGTGGAAGTCGTTGTCGTGCGCCCATACCGAGTTGCCCGCAGTGCCCGAGTAGCCGAGCAGGTTGTGGTGGCTGTCGCAGTTGCGGATCTCGATCGCATAGCGGTCGACGTCGTGCTTGCGCCCGGCATTGATGTTGGACGCGGCGCCCGGGTAGACCCCCGAGTCGCCGTTGCCATACGCCTCGCAGTCGGTATACAGCCCGTGGTCGGTGGCGAAGGTGAGAAAGCCGTACTCGTCGTTGTACCGGCCGACCAGCTTGTCGATCACGAACCCATCGGTCTCGATCACGTAGATGGCGTTGAACGTGGACCGCTCGGCGGTGAAGTTGCGGAAGTAGATTCCGTTCGCCCGGTCTGCCCGGATCACGTTCAGCTTCCGGAACTGGGCGTCGATGACGACGTCGGACGGGCTTGCCCCGGTGCCCTCGATCTGCAGGTCGCGCTTGCCCATGATGGCGACCAGGTTCTGCTCGTGCGGGCACTCGAACTGCTGGTCGTAGGACAGGATCTGGTAGCCGAGCTGCGCCCGTGGGGCCGGCAGATTCGTGCACCGCTCGGGCGGCGGCGCCAAGCTCGGCTCCTCCCGGTACAGGCCGGGCAGGATGAGGATCCGGTCGCCGGGCTCGGCCTTGTCCACCGCTTCCTGCAGGTGCCGCACGCCGTCGCGCTGGCACTTGGTGAACAACTGCTGGTTGCGATCGCGAAGCTCGGTCGGGAAGCCGGCGATCCGATCGGCGAAGTCGTCCTGGTCGGTCTTGCAGACCAGGATCTCGGAGCCACCGGTCTGCCGGTAGCCCGGCACGGAGCCGGTTCCGTCCGGCGCGGTCGTCCGGCGCTCCTCGTGAGCGGCCGCGATCCCCGGCAGTGCCGCGATGATCCCGACCGAGAACAGCGTGATCACCGCCGCGCGGACAAGCTTCGCCATGGTCGCGGAGCATAGAGAACCCCGGCGGTCCCGGCCAGAGCAACTCTGACCTGGTGTTACCCATTCGTGTCGTGGCTAGGTAAAGCTTGGAGACAGGTTTGGCGTTACCTGCTCGATGGACACCGTCGGACTGGTTGCGGAGGCGCGCGTGCGCGACGGGGACTTCGCCGAGTTCTACGCGGCTCGCAAGGACACCGTGTTCCGGGCCACGCTGGTTGCGGTCGGTCGGCGCGCCGCCGCCGAGGACGCGGTGGCCGAGGCGTTCACGCGGGCGTACGAACGCTGGCGAACGGTCCAGAACCATCCCAACCCGACCGCGTGGGTGATCAAGACCGCGTTGAACACGCACCGATCCTCGTGGCGGCGCTGGCGTCGGGAACGGCTGGATGCGGTGCCCGACCGGGCCGCCGCCGATCCGACCCCAACGGCGCTGTCCGCCGACCTCCTCCGCGTGCTGCTCGACCTACCCACGCGGCAGCGCCAGGTCGTAGCGCTGCGGGTGCTCGCCGATCTGTCCGCCGAGGAGACCGCCACGATCCTCGGCATCACGCCGTCGACGGTCGGCGTCCATCTGCACCGGGCGATGAGCTGGTTACGGG
>DATFRM010000277.1:0-3016 GCA_035263265.1 Actinomycetes bacterium | reverse complement strand
GTAGGACAGGATCCGCACCCGCAGGCCACGGCCGTTGCTCAGCGTGTACCGCTCGACCTCGCCGCCGTGCTCGGTCCGTCCCCAGGCCTCGACCGTCACAGCAGGCCGAGCGGTCACGGTGAGCCCTTCGCGGCCGGGGCGTACCGAGCCAGCATGCCGAGACCGATCGCGGCGCGGCGGACCCGTTCCCTTGCGGTCGATATGGCCAGTGCCTCCAGGTGCGCCCCGGTCGGATAGAGACCGGGCGCGTTCCGGACCGTGAACTTCAGATGGACCGGCGCGGCGACTCGGACCAGCTCCGGCACCTCGTAGTGGCGTACCACGCCGCCGAAGTCGTCCGCGCCCTCGACATACACGTCCAGCGGCGCATCGACGGCCTGCCGGATCGCCGCGACCTGCGCCGGCGAAAGGTCGAGCGGGAGGTTGATCGTGGTGGCACCAAGGTCCTCCAGCACGCGTGCGGACGCCGGGTTCGCGGCCGGCATCGAGATGGAGGTCTTGATCGCGAGGTCGGGCGGCAGGTCGCCAGACGCCTTCATGCGACCTAGCACCCATAGGTGTCCGATGTCGCCGACCAGGACGCAGCGGATACCCAGCTCGGCGCCGCGGCGGACGTCCTCGACCGCGTACCGCAGCTGGTCTGCGCCGCGCAGCGAGGCCGCGACGACCCGGCCGGACGGCGTTGTCGCCTGCACTCCGATGTCCCAGGCCGCCCTCGGGCCGACGAACAGGCAGACCTCGATCCGTTCGGCCCGGCCAAGCTCCACCATGTCGGTGATCTCGGCATCGGTCAGCATCATCAGGCCACTGCCCTGGCTGATCCGGTGAACCCGGATGCCGTGCTCGTGGGCGGCGTCCACGACCGCGCGGAGCGGTCCCGGGCCTTCGACGGACGGGATCTCCACCCGGTACTGCGCCCCATCGGGGAACCGCTTGGCGGACGCCGGCAAGCGTCCCGGATCCGCATCGGGAAGACCCAACGCCCGCAGCGCGCGGTCAGTGGCCTCCGAGCCGCTTCGATCTCCGGTGTTCATGGCCGCGGTGGTCCGGAACCGACGCCGGTCTCGCCCAGCGCCGCCTCGATCTCAGCCAGGTCCGCATCGTCTAACCGAAGGTCGGCCGCGGAAAGCCAGCCGTTGATCTGGCCCGGGCGGCGCGCTCCAACGATCGCCGCGGTCACGCCGGGCCAGGACAGCGTCCACGCGACCGCAATCGCCGCCACGCTGGAGCCGTGCCGGTAGGCGATCGGCCGCAGCCGATCCACCAGTGCGAGGTTGCGCACCAGCCGCTCACCGGAGAACTCGGCGGACCGCGAACGCCAATCACCCGGATCAAGGATGGCCGCGCGCTGCTCGGAGAACGTGCCGCTCAGCAGGCCCGACTCCATCGGGCTGTAGACGATGACGCCGGCACCGTGCTCGGCGCACCACGGCACCTCGGCCGCGGCCACGTCGCGGCGCAGCAACGACAGCGGCGGCTGCAGCGTGTCGACGTGCCCGATCTTCTCGGCCGCGGTCAGCTGGTCGACCGAGTAGTTCGACACCCCGACCGCCCGTACCAGGCCATCGGTTACCAGGTCACGCATCGCCTGCCAGCCCTCGTCCATGCCGGGGCCCTCGCGCGGCGGCCAGTGCACCTGGAGCAGGTCCACTACGTCGATCCGCAGCCGGCGAAGCGTCCACTCCAGTTGCCATCGGAGCCGTTCGAGGGTCAGCCGTGGCGGGCCCATCGGATCGCCGGCGTCCCAGATCAGGCCGCACTTGGTGAACACGTATGGCCGGTCGGCCGCCGGGAGATCCGCGAGCGCGGCCGCTACCACCTCCTCGGAGTGGCCGTGGCCATAGATCGGCGCGGTATCGATCCAGTTGATCCCCGACTCGACTCCGTGCCGGATCGCGGCGATCGAGTCCGCATCGTCCTGCGGCCCCCAGGCGGTCTCCCAACCGGGTCCGCCGATCGCCCAGGCGCCGAAGCCGATCGGGGTGATGGACATGTCGGTGATACCCAGCCGCACGCGGGGGAGGTCGGTCATGGCGTCGCACCTTCCGTTCTGCCGGTGGAAGCGCCTGTGCGCCGCTCCCAGCCCTGCTCGACCAGGTTGAAGAACGCCCGGGTACGCGGGTGCTCCGCGGCCGCTGCCCGGTTGAGCCGCACCCCAAGCCCGGGTGCGGTCGGCACCGGAAAGCAACCGTCGGCAGCATCGACTCGTGGCGCGCCCTCGACCAAGTCGCCTACCCAGGGATCGGCGAAGTCGTTGAAGTGCTCCAGCACCTTGTAGTTGCTGGTCGCAACCGCGAAGTGCAGGTTCGCCGCGGTGCCGACGGGCCCGCACACGTTGTGCGGCGCCATCAGCAAGTCGTACGCCTGCGCCCAACCAGCCAGCTTGCGCAGTCCGGTCAGACCGCCGAAGTGGGTCAGGTCGGCCTGGACGATGTCGACCAGACCGGCCTCCAACAGCTCACGGAACTCGGCGAGCACGTGGATCCGCTCCCCGGTCGCGATCGGGAGCCTGGTGCCCGCCCGGACCTGGCGGAGTCCGGCCGGGTTGTACGGCGGCACCGGCTCCTCGATCCACTCCGGCCGGTACGGCTCGAGTGCGGCAGCCGCCTTCACCGCGGTGGCCGCGGTGAACCGGCCGTGCATCTCCACCATCAGCATGATCTCCGGGCCGACCGCGGCGCGAACCGCGGCGATGATCGCCACCGCCTGCTCGAGTTCGGCGTGACCGAGCTCGGCAGTGGCGGCACCGAACGGGTCGACCTTCAGGCCGCGGTAGCCACGGTCTACGACCGTGCGGGCGAGCCGGGCGAATGACTCGACGTCGCGCTGGCCCTGGTACCAGCCGTTCGCGTAGGCCGGGACCCGGTCCCGGAACCGCCCGCCGAGCAGCCGCCACACCGGCTGGCCGACCGCCTGCCCGATCAGGTCGTAGCACGCGACGTCAAGCGCGGCGAGCGCGGTTTGGGCGACCTCGCCGGCGCGGCCGTACTCGGCCCACTGGGCACGCCAGGACAGG
>DATFRM010000276.1:0-3086 GCA_035263265.1 Actinomycetes bacterium | reverse complement strand
CAAACACCGTTCCTCCCGGTTTTACGGCTCACACACCGGCGCCGCCTGGGTGATCTTGGGCATGATCGCCGCCGTCATCGTGACGTTGCTGCTGTATCGGGCCGCTCAGGTGAACACCGGCTACTTCCCGTTCGAGTCCGGCGCGTTCGCGTCCGAATGGCTGGCCGGGGTGCTCGATCCGCTGGGCGAGACGGCCAACGAGGTCATCGAGACGGTCTTCATCCTCGCCCAGATCGGGGTGATCCTCGGTTTCCTGGTGCTGGTCGTGTACTCCAAGCACCTGCACATCTTCCTTGCGCCGATCAACGTGGCAAAGGCGCGCCGGCCGGACGCGCTCGGCCCGCTGCTGCCCGCGATGTCCGGCGGGAAGCCGGTGGACTTCGAGGATCCGGGCGAGGACGACATCTTCGGAGTCGGCAAGGTCGAGGATTTCAAGTGGACGGCGATGCTCGACTTCGCCACCTGCACCGAGTGCGGCCGGTGCCAGAGCCAGTGCCCGGCCTGGAACACCGGAAAGCCGCTGTCGCCCAAGCTCGTGATCATGGATCTCCGGGATCACCTGTTCGCCAAGGCTCCGGTCCTGCTTGGGTCCGATGACGCCGAGGCCACTGGCGCCGGCGCCGCTCCGAGCGCCGGCAGCGGCTCGATGGTGGCTGAGGATGCTCGGTCCGAGCCTGCGCATCCCGGAGTGCCCGAGTCGGGCTTCTGGCGGGTGCCCGGTACTGGCCCGGAGCAGGCCGCGCGCCCGCTGGTCGGCACATTCGCCGAGGGCGGTGTCATCGATCCGGACGTGCTCTGGTCCTGTACCACCTGCGGTGCGTGCGTGGAGGAGTGCCCGGTTGACATCGAGCACGTCGACCACATCGTGGACATGCGCCGCCACCAGGTGATGATCGAGTCGGAGTTCCCGACCGAGGCCGGCACGATGCTGCGCAACCTGGAGGGCAAGTCCAACCCGTGGGGCATGAACCAGGCCTCCCGGCTCGACTGGGCTGCCGGGCTGCCGTTCGAGGTACCCGTAGTTGGTGCGGATGTGGCCGATCTGACCGCGGTCGAGTACCTGTTCTGGGTCGGTTGCGCCGGCGCGTTCGACGACCGGGCCCGCAAGACTGCCCGCGCGGTCGCCGAACTCCTGCACCGGGCCGGCGTCTCGTTCGCGGTGCTCGGATCGGGCGAATCCTGCACCGGGGACCCGGCCCGGCGGATGGGCAACGAGTTCCTGTTCCAGATGCTGGCCCAGCAGAACGTCGAGACGCTCAACGAGGCGAGGGCGACCAAGATCGTCGCAATGTGCCCGCACTGCTTCAACACGATCGCGAACGAGTACCCGCAGGTCGGCGGCACGTACCAGGTCGTCCACCACACGCAGTTGCTCAGCCGACTGGTGGAGGAGGGCCGGCTCACCCCGGTCAACCCGGTCGACGGGCTGGTCACCTACCACGATCCGTGTTACCTGGGCCGGCACAACAAGGTGTACTCCCCGCCGCGCGAAGTGCTGGCGACCGTGCCCGGACTGCGTACGAGCGAGATGAAGCGGTGCAAGGAGCGCGGGTTCTGCTGCGGTGCCGGTGGCTCGCGGATGTGGATGGAAGAGCGGATCGGAAAGCGGATCAACACCGAGCGGGTGGACGAAGCGCTCTCCTTGGATCCGGACATCGTGTCCACCGCGTGCCCGTACTGCCTGGTCATGCTCTCGGACTCGGTGACGACCAAGAAGCAAGCGGGCGAGGCCAGGGAGGAGCTCGAGGTAGTGGACGTGGCGCAGCTTCTGATGCGCTCGGTCCGCCCAACGCCCCAGGAGTGATGCGGCCAGTGACAGTCGGCTGTAGGCCGATTGCTGTACGTACCGGGCGAAATACGGATGCGGGCCTTACCAACAGCATGGCATAGTCCGCGACATGTCGTTGGGAGCACTCCGCGCTGTCGAGGATGGCGAGCCGCCGCAGGTCAGTACGCTGCGCGTGCTCGCGCATCCGGTACGGCTGCGAATCCTGTCGACACTGACCGGGCGGGCGCTGTCCGCCGCCGAGATAGCCCGCGAGATCGGGATCAGTCAGGTACGAACGAGCTATCACGTCCGGCAGCTCGCTTCGGCGGGGCTGGTCCGGCTGGTCGAGGACCGGGGCACCCGCACCCGCGGTGAGCGCCGCTACACCTGCGCCAGTGAGCGCTTCGACCAGATCAGCGACGATCCGGAGGCCCGGCCGCTGCTGTACCGAGCCTTGGCCGACGAATTGCTAAGACGTAGCAGCGCCGATGGCGGCAGCGGCTCCCGCACGCTCGCCGATGCGGAGCTGTGGGTGTGCCCGCACTTGTGGACGGATGTTGTGGCACGGGTCAAGGACGCGCTGGATGACCTGCATCGCGGCGCCCGGCCGCCCGAGAGTCCGGGCGCGGTCCCGGTCAGCGTGACCGTGGCGATGTTCCGTCAGGAGCACGAGGAGACCTAGGGACGTCGCCGCCTAGGCCGCTCAGACCGGGTCGCGGCGGAAGTTCTGGTGCGAGCGCGAGGCGGTCGGCCCGCGCTGACCTTGGTACCGGGATCCGTGCACGCTCGACCCGTACGGATGCTCCGCGGGCGACGACAACCGGAACAGGCACAGCTGACCGATCTTCATGCCCGGCCACAGCTTGATCGGCAGATTGGCCACGTTGGACAACTCGAGGGTGACGTGGCCGTCGAACCCCGGGTCGATCCAGCCCGCGGTGGAGTGCGTCAGCAACCCGAGCCGGCCCAGACTCGACTTTCCCTCGAGCCGAGCTGCGATGTCGTCCGGAAGTGTGATCACCTCGAACGTTGAGGCCAGGACAAACTCGCCCGGATGCAGGATGAATGGATCATCGCCTTCCGGCCCGACCAGCCTGGTCAGATCCTCCTGCTGCGCGGCCGGATCGATGTGCGGGTAGCGGTGGTTCTCGAACACCAGGAAATGCCGATCCAGCCGGACGTCGATCGAGGACGGCTGGATCAATGTCTCGTCGTACGGGTCGATTCCGACCCGCTTGGCCTCGATCTCTGCCTTGATGTCCCGGTCCGAAAGCAGCACCGGCCGAGGCTACCGCGCGCGGTGGCGGGTGGTGGGGTC
>DATFRM010000275.1:0-16574 GCA_035263265.1 Actinomycetes bacterium | reverse complement strand
ACCGGCCAGCTGTCCGCCCGCCCGGCGGCGAGTACCTCGGCCATCCGGTCCGGCAGCGACTCCCGGGTGACCAGCTGGTTCGTGCCCTGGGTGATGGTGATCGGGCGTTCCGTGTTGGGCCGCAGGGTCAGGCACGGCACGCCGAGGATCGTGGTCTCCTCCTGAACCCCGCCCGAGTCGGTCACCACGGCAGCCGCGCCGCGGACCAGGCCGAGGAACTCCACGTACCCGATCGGCTCGATGACGCGCAGCCTCGGGTGCTCGAAGAGCCGCGCGGCACGCAGCCGCTCCCGCCCGCGGGGGTGCAGCGGCAGCACCACGTCGACCTGGTCGGCCACGCCATGCATGGCTTTTACCAGCGCCTCCGCATCGGCCGGGTCGTCCACGTTGCCGGGCCGGTGCAGGGTGGCGACCACGTAGCGGCCGGACAGCCCGTAGGCAGACCGGGCAGTGTCGGCGTCGAACCGATCCAGATTCGCCAGCAGGGTGTCGATCATCGGATTGCCGACGAAGTGGATCTTGTACGGGCTGATGCCCTCGTTGCCGAGATGGCCGATCGCGTCCGGGCTGGTGGCGAACAGCAGATCGGCCAGCCGGTCGGTAACGATCCGGTTGATCTCCTCGGGCATGGTCAGGTCGAAGCTGCGCAGGCCGGCCTCAACGTGCGCAAGCGGGATCCGCAGCTTGGCTGTCACCAGCGCCGCCGCCACCGTGGAGTTGACATCGCCGTACACGACCACCAGCCCCGGCACCCGGTCGATCAGCAGGTCTTCCAGGCCCACCATGATCGCTGCGGTCTGCCGGGCCGCGGTGTCCGAACCGACCCCGAGGTTCACCTGTGGCTGCGGCAGGTCGAGCTCGCGGAAGAATATCTCCGAAAGGCGGTCGTCATAGTGCTGCCCGGTGTGCACGAGCTCCTGCGCGACGCCGCGCTCGGCGAGCGCGCGGATCACCGGAGCCGCCTTCGGGAAGTTCGGGCGGGCACCGGTGACGTGCAGCACGAGGTTGGACATTGCGACCTTTCGACTGATGGGGGTGTGGTCGCTTCCGCAGCCGTCGGTCGGCGGCCGCGACCGTGGTACGACCGGTTCGCCTAGGGCGGGTCCGGGTGCGCTCGGCAGGGCCCAACCTACCTGGTCCGGACGTTCGGACCAGCTATCCCCGCCGTGCGCGGTCGTGCTGACCACACGCTTGGTGATGTTAGACTCGGCGGGCTGGCCGCTGAGCCGGCGTGAGATCAGCGTGCCCGCGTGTCGAACACCGCGGGCCCTCACCTGAAACCACTGAGGAGTGAGCGTGTCTCTCGACACCGCGACCAAGAAGCAGATCCTGGCCGAGTACGGCAACGCCGATGGCGACACCGGCTCCCCGGAGGCTCAGGTAGCGCTGCTGACTCGCCGGATCAACGAGCTGACCGAGCATCTCAAGCTGCACAAGCACGACCACCACAGCCGGCGCGGCCTGCTGCTGCTGGTCGGCCGGCGCCGCCGGCTCCTGCAGTACCTGGCGAAAAAGGACATTACGCGGTATCGCCGGCTGATCGAGCGGCTCGGTCTGCGCCGATAGACCGAACGACCGGGAGCGGTTCCCACCGGAGCCGCTCCTTCGCCGTATGGTCGTCCGTAGACAACTGCATAGTCACCACAGATCCACCCCGCGTGCGGGGTCGGAACGGTTCGCGGACCTCGTGCCGTCCCGACCGGTCCTCGGTAGTGGCGTCCGGGCGGGTGTGATTGCACCGCCCTCCCGAGTGCCTCGATCGAAGACCGGCCGCTGCCGCCGGGTCCGGGCGTTCCGTCGCCGATTCGCACGCGCGACGTAACGAGGAGGGTGACCCGTGGAGGGTCCCGAGATCCAATACGCCGAGGCCGTTATCGACAACGGCAAGTTCGGCACCAGAACTATTCGCTTCGAGACCGGGCGGCTCGCCCGGCAGGCGGCCGGCTCGGCCGTGGCCTACCTCGACGACGACACGATGATCTTGTCGGCGACGAGCGTCTCGAAGCAGCCCAAGGACCAGCTGGACTTCTTCCCGCTGACCGTGGACGTCGAGGAGCGGATGTACGCGGCTGGGCGGATTCCCGGCTCGTTCTTCCGCCGTGAGGGTCGGCCGAGCGAGGACGCGATCCTGACCTGCCGGCTTACCGACCGGCCGCTGCGGCCCTCGTTCAAGAAGGGCCTGCGTAATGAGATCCAGATCGTCGCCACCGTGCTGGCGCTGGATCCAGAGCAGCTGTACGACGTCGTAGCCATCAACGCGGCGTCGATGTCCACCCAGCTCGCCGGCGTGCCGTTCGCCGGGCCGATCGGAGCGGTCCGGGTGGCGCTGATCGACGGTCAGTGGGTGGGCTTCCCGACCCACACCGAGCTTGAGCAAGCGGTCTTCGACATGGTCGTGGCCGGCCGGGTGCTCGAGGACGGCGATGTCGCGATCATGATGGTCGAGGCCGAGGCGACCGTGAACACCGTGAAGCTGGTAGCGGCCGGCGCCATCGCGCCGACCGAGGACGTGGTCGCCCAGGGGCTGGAGAGCGCCAAGCCGTTCATCAAGGCACTGGGGCGGGCCCAGTCCGACCTAGCTGCGAAGTCCGCCAAGCCGACTACCGAGTTCCCGATCTACCTGGACTACCAGGAGGATGTGTACGAGGCGCTGTCCGCCGCGGTCCGTGACGAGCTGGCCCAGGCGCTGACCATTGCCGGCAAGGTCGAGCGCGAGTCCGAGCTCGACCGGCTCAAGGCGCTGGCGATCGAGAAGGTCGCGCCGCAGTTCGAGGGCCGGGAGAAAGAGATCTCCGGTGCGTTCCGGGCGCTGACCAAGAAGCTGGTCAGGGAGCGCGTGATCCGCGAGAAGGTGCGCATCGATGGCCGCGGTTTGACCGACATCCGCCGGCTGACCGCCGAGGTCGGCGTCATCCCCCGGGTGCACGGTTCGGCCATCTTCGAGCGCGGCGAGACCCAGATCCTCGGCGTGACCACGCTGAACATGCTGCGCATGGAGCAGATGCTGGACACGCTCTCGCCGGAGAAGACCAAGCGGTACATGCACAACTACAACTTCCCGCCGTACTCGACCGGCGAGACCGGCCGCGTCGGCGCGCCCAAGCGTCGGGAGATCGGCCACGGCGCACTGGCCGAGCGGGCGCTGATCCCGGTGCTGCCCAGCCGCGAGGAGTTCCCGTACGCGATCCGGCAGGTGTCCGAGGCCATCGGCTCGAACGGCTCGACCTCGATGGGCTCGGTGTGCGCGAGCACGATGTCGCTGCTCAACGCGGGCGTGCCGGTCAAGGCGCCGGTCGCCGGCATTGCGATGGGCTTGATCCACGAGGACGACGAGTACGTCACGCTGACCGACATCCTGGGCGCCGAGGACGCGTTCGGCGATATGGACTTCAAGGTCGCTGGCACCCGTGAGTTCGTCACCGCGCTACAACTGGACACCAAGCTCGCCGGCATCCCGGCCTCGGTGCTGGCCGCCGCGCTGACCCAGGCGCGGGAGGCAAGGCTGCACATCCTCGACGTGATGCGCGAGGCGATCGAGACGCCGGACGAGATGAGCCCGTACGCACCGCGGATCATCACGGTGAAGGTCCCGGTCGACAAGATCGGTGAGGTGATCGGCCCGAAGGGCAAGGTCATCAACCAGATCCAGGACGACACCGGTGCCGAGATTACGGTCGAGGACGACGGCACGATCTACATCGGCGCGACCGACGGTCCCTCCGCCGAGTCCGCCCGCACGATGATCAACCAGATCGCCAATCCGCAGCTGCCACAGGTCGGCGAGCGGTACCTCGGCACCGTGGTGAAGACCACGACGTTCGGCGCGTTCCTCTCGCTGCTGCCCGGCAAGGACGGCCTGCTGCACATCTCGCAGCTGCGCAAGATGGCCGGCGGCAAGCGCGTGGAGAACGTCGAGGACGTGGTCAAGGTCGGGCAGAAGGTGCAGGTCGAGATCGCTGAGATCGACCAGCGCGGCAAGCTGTCGCTGGTCCCGGTACTGGACGAGGGTGATAAGGGCGGCTCCGGGGCAAGCGGCACCGCATCCGCCGGCTCCGCGCCGGCCACGAGCTCGGCGCCGGGCGCTGGTTCGGGTCAGGCGGACCAGCCCGCGTGACTGCACTGCTGGCCCGCGACCAGGAGCCGGGCACCACTCTGGATCTCTACCCGGGCAGTTCGGGTGGCGGGCAGGTCCGCCGTACCGTGCTGCCCGGTGGTCTGCGCATCGTCACCGAGGCGGTGCCGACCGTCCGAGCCGTGACGTTCGGGGTGTGGGTCGGCGTCGGCTCTCGGGACGAGACTCCCGAACAGGCCGGCGCCACCCATTACCTCGAGCACCTGCTGTTCAAGGGCACCACCCGGCGAGACGCGCTGGAGATTTCGGCGGCGCTGGACGCGGTCGGCGGTGAGCTGAACGCCTTCACCGCGAAGGAGTACACCTGCTATTACGCCCGGGTGCTTGACGCCGACCTGCCGCTGGCCATCGATGTGGTCTGCGACATGATCACTTCGGCGCTGCTCCGCGGTGAGGACGTCGAGAACGAGCGCGGCGTGATTCTCGAAGAGATCGCTATGCACGACGACGATCCGGGCGACGTGGTGCACGACGAGTTCGCCAAGGCGCTCCTGGGCGACTCGCCGCTCGGCCGGCCGATCCTCGGCTCGGCGGGCTCGATCAAGGCCCTGAGTCGGGACGCGATCAGCGGCTACTACCGGGACTGTTACCGGCCGGACACCACGGTGGTCACCGCCGCGGGCAATCTCGACCACGATGAAGTGGTCCGGATGGTGGTCGAGGCCTATCAGCGGGCCGGCGCGGTCACCGACCGCACTGCGCTGCCGATGGCGCCCAGGATCGGCGCCACTGCGCTGGCGCCGGTCGGCGGGGTGGCGCTGGTCACCCGGCCCACCGAGCAGGTCAACCTGGTGCTTGGCGTCCCCGGGATTCCGCGCACCGACGACCGCCGGTTCGCGCTCGGCGTGCTGAACAGCGCGCTCGGCGGCGGCATGTCGTCGCGACTGTTCCAGGAGGTGCGCGAGAAGCGCGGGTTGGCGTACTCCGTGTACAGCTTCGCGTCGCATTACGCCGATCTGGGCATGTTCGGCGTCTACGCCGGCTGCCTGCCCGGCAAGGTGGACCAGGTACTGGAGATCTGCCGCACCGAGCTCTCGAAGGTCGCCGGCGACGGCATCACGACTGAGGAGCTGGCGCGTGGTATCGGCCAACTGCGTGGCTCGCTGGTGCTCGGGCTGGAGGACACCGGCTCCCGGATGAGCCGCCTCGGCAAGGCCGAGCTGGTATACGGGGAGCTGCTGTCGGTCGAGGAGATCTTGGAAAAGATCGGCGCGGTGACGCTCGACGACGTGAAGGCGGTGGCCAACGAGGTGCTGGCGGCCGAGCCGACGCTCGCGTTGATCGGGCCGTTCGAGACCGAGACCGACTTCCTGCGAACCGAGAAATGATCAAAGTCGGGGTCATCGGCGCGGCCGGGCGGATGGGGAGCGAGGTCCGCCGAGCGGTCGAGGCCGCGCCTGACCTCGAGCTCGTCGCTGGGATCGATCTCGGCGACGACTTCGGCGCGCTGGCCGCGAACGGTACCCAGGTCGCGGTCGATTTCACCCATCCCGATGCGGTGCTGGGGAACCTGCAGGCCTGCGTCGCCGCCGGGATACACGCCGTGGTGGGCACCACCGGATTCACCGAGGAGCGGCTCGATCGGGTCCGCGGCTGGCTGGCCGATGGCCCGCCCGGTGTCGGCGTGCTGATCGCGCCCAACTTCAGCATCGGCGCGATCCTGATGATGCACTTCGCCGTGCAAGCGGCACGGTTCTTCGAGTCGGCCGAGGTCATCGAGCTGCACCACGCCGGCAAAGCGGATGCGCCGAGCGGGACGGCGGGGCGGACCGCCGGGTTGCTGGCCAAGGCCAGAGCCGAGGCGGGTCTGGAGTCGATGCCGGATGCCACCGTCACCGCCTTGGAAGGCGCCCGGGGTGCAACCGTGGACGGAGTCCCGGTGCACTCGGTCCGGCTGCGCGGCCTGGTCGCACATCAAGAGGTGCTGCTGGGCACCGAGGGCGAGATCCTCACCATCCGGCACGACTCGCTGGCTCGCTCGTCGTTCATGCCGGGCGTGCTACTCGGGATCCGACGGGTGCCGGCCACGCCCGGGCTGACCGTCGGGCTCGAGCGCTTCCTCGACCTGGACTGAGCGCTTGGTGCTGCCGCCATGATCTGGTGAACTCGGCACCGGAAGTCCGGTACTCAGCTCACCAGATCATGCAATCGGCACTGGGCGAGCCGGCCCGCCTGGCAACCGGGAGGCACCGGAACTGTCGGCGGTGGCCGTTAGCGTCAGCCCCGGAGGTGACGGTCATGGCGATTCCGGCTCAGCTGAGCATCGTCACGCTCGGCGTAGGCGATCTGGCCAAGTCGCGCGAGTTCTACTCGGCACTCGGTTGGCAGCAGTCGAGCGCCAGCAACGACGAGATCTGCTGGTTCCAGGTCGGCGGCTGCGCTCTCGGACTCTTCCCTTACCGAGAGCTCGCAGCCGACGCAACGGTTGAGGCGACCGGGCATCGCGGCTTCAACGGCGTGACGCTCGCAATCAACGTTGGCGACCCGGCGGGGGTGGACGCCGCGCTGGCCGAAGCCGCAGCAGCCGGTGCGGCCATCGTCAAGCCGGGACAGAAGACTGAGTGGGGTGGCTACTCGGGCTACTTCGCCGACCGGGACGGCTTTCTGTGGGAGATCGCGCACAACCCGTTCTGGCCGGCCGACGAAGATGGCTGGCAGGGGCCGCCTAAATCGCGATCCGCCAGTTGACCGCCGTGCGACCGCCGCCTAGGCGCCGGCCGGAGGTCACCGGGATGGCGGTGCGTAGGTAGCTGCGGGCTGACGGCTGGCTAGCGCCTTTCGACCGGCATGGTGGACGGGCCGACCTCCGCCGAGATCCACTCGACCAGCGGCCGCAGCGCCCGCCAAGCGTCCCGTATCCGGTCCAGAGCGGCCGGCGTGTGCACCCACGGCTCCGGCGGCCACTGGCGGTCGGCGGTCAGCGACTTGTGGCGGAGCAGCTCGATCCGCGGGTGGTCGGCTTCGTAGCCGCGTGGCTTGGTCTTGAGCCGCTCGCCGGTGATCAGGAACCCGGCACCGGCCAGCTCATCGACGATCTTGACCAGCTTCTCACCGGTGTGCGCTGCGTCGACCTTCGCCCGGAACCTATCGACCTGGTCGGAGGCATGCGCGTGGAACCCGGCCGCGACCAGCACTCCTCTGGCGGACAGCTGCAGGTAGTAGCCGATGCCGGGGTCCGTCTCGGTCCAGCCGCCCTGATGGTCCTTGTACGGTGACTTGTCCTTGGCGAACCGGACGTCCCGGTACGGCCGGAACAGATGGCTCGGCCCGAACTCCGGCTCGAGCGCGGCCAGCAGCTCTGCCATCGGCGCCCGCACCTGTGTGTCGTACACGGTCTTGTTGCGGGTCCAGTAGGTCTTCGAGTTGTCCGCTTCGAGACCCTCGTAGAACATGAACGCCTCGTCGGGGATACCGCTGAACCCCATGACCGCCTCCGCCCTCGCCGCGCCAGGATCACGCCCTGCGCAGTCTGCCACTCCGGCTCGCCCGATCCGGCTGGACCCTCACACCGGCGTCCAGGGTTGCCGCGGGAGGTGCGCGATGAGCGAGATGCAGGGCGATGTGGAACTGGCCGAGGAGGTCGAGGCGGCCACCGCGGTGCTCAGAGCCGACGTGGGCACGTGGGACGCGGATCTGAAGGTGACGCCGGCGCCCGGCATGGCCCCGTTTGAAAGCAAGGGCGTGGCGACCACCCGCCTGGTTGGCGACCGCTGGCTGGTCGTCGACATCGAGTCCGACGGCGGCTTCGCCGGCCACGGCGTCTACGGCTGGGATGCGGCAACCGGTGAGTACGTGAGCGTGTGGGTGGACTCGATGCAGTCCAGCCCGGCCCGGGGCCGCGGCCGTTGGGATGCGGCGACCGCGACGATGACCTACGAAGTCGAGGCCTGGCACGCCGGCCAGACGATGCGCTATCGGGAGCAGACCGAGCGCGTGTCAGACGACATCCACGTCTACCGCAACCTCCTGCCGACTCCGGACGGCGGCGAGTTCGAGATGATCCGCACGGTGTACCGGCGCCGGGCTTAGGCCGCACGGGCCCGCGGTGATGTCAGCCGAGCGGCGGCAGCGGCTCGGTGGCGCCGTCGGCGGTGACGAACACGGCCGGCGCTGGGCCGAGCCAGCGCGGTTCCGATCCGTCCGTGAGCACGCCGGTGCACTCGGGAATGCCGAGCGCCCGAATCCCGGTCGGCAGATCGATCGTCCGTAGCCATCCCGGCGCACCGCCCCGATAGTGCGGGATCACGCACACGCCGGGCACGATTCCAAGCCCGGTGGCCAGCCGCGGCGGATCGGGCTCCGGCACTATGGTCTGCTCGCACAGCACCATCGCGCCCGCGCTCGCTCCGGACACGGTGCCGTCCCGGGCCAGCACGTCGGTGAGCACGGCATCGAGCCCGGTAGTGGCCAACAGCTCGAGCAGCCGTCCGGGCGAGCCGCCCGGCAGCACGACCAGGCCGGCCTTCGCGAGCAGCGCTCGGGCTGCGTCCAGCCCGCCGGGCTCGGTCCGTGGGTCCGGTATGGCACTGACCTGGTCGGCGCCCAGATCGCGATACCAGCGCACGCCGTCGGCGGCGGTCGTGCGGAACTCATAGCCGGACCTCACCGCCAGCGGTACGACCACAACCGGAGCGTGGCTCCGTTCGAGCAGCAGCCGATCGACCTTGGCGCACGCCGGGCCGAACTCGGCACCGCCTTGCAGGCACACCAGACCGGTCATGTCCGCCGAACCTAGCCCACCGCCTAACCTGGCCCGGTGGCGCACTGGCTGGTAACCGGCGGCGCCGGCCAACTCGGGCGGGAGCTGTCCGGTCTGCTGGCTGCGAACGGCGCCGACGCGATCTCGCTCGGACACGCCGAGCTTGACGTCTCCGACGCCGACGCGGTGGACGGGGCGGTCCGGGAGCAGCGTCCCGCGGTCGTGGTGAACTGCGCCGCCTGGACCGCGGTCGACGCAGCCGAGACACACGAGCCGGAGGCGCTGCACATCAACGGCGCCGGCGCGGCGAATCTGGCCAGGGCATGCGCCCGCGCCGAGGTGCCGCTGGTGCAGATCTCGACCGACTATGTGTTCGACGGCCGGGCCACCCAGCCGTATCCGGAGGACGCCACGCCGCATCCGCGCACCGCATACGGGCGTACCAAGCTGGCCGGCGAACGGGCCGTGCGCGAGTTGTTACCGGAGCGCGGTTACGTGCTGCGCACGGCCTGGCTGTACGGCGAGCACGGTCCCAACTTCGTCCGCACCATGATCGAGCTGTCGGCCCGGCGATCGACCGTTGACGTCGTCGCCGACCAGATCGGACAGCCGACGTGGACGCGCGACCTGGCCGAGCAGGTGTTTGCGCTGGTCGGCAGCGGCGCGCCGGCCGGCATCTACCACGGCACCAACGCCGGCGAGATCAGCTGGTACGGCCTGGCCCGGCAGACGTTCGCGTTGCTGGGAGCGGATCCCGACCGAGTCCGGCCGACGCAGAGCGAGGCCATTCCGCGGCCCGCGCGGCGTCCCGCGTACAGCGTGCTCGGGCACGATCGGTGGGCGGCCGTCGGGCTGCCGGCCATGCGCGGCTGGCGGGAAGCGCTTAGCGAGGCATTCCCGGTGCTGCTCGCCGCCGCTACCCGGTCTGGCGCTGGCTAGGCGCGCTCGAGTAGCAGCGAGATGCCCTGGCCCACACCGATGCACATGGTCGCCAGCGCCCGGTCACCGCCGCGTTCAGCGAGCTCGACCGCAGCGGTCAGTGCAAGCCGGGCGCCCGACATCCCGAGCGGGTGGCCGAGTGCGATCGCACCCCCGTTCGGGTTCACGTGCTCGGCATCGTCCGGCAGGCCGAGCTGGCGCAGGCAAACCAGTGACTGCGCGGCGAACGCCTCGTTGAGTTCCACCAGGTCCAGGTCGGCGATCCCGAGCCCGGCTCGATCGAGCAGCTTCCGGGTAGCCGGGACCGGCCCGATTCCCATGATCCGTGGCGGCACCCCGGCGGTGGCCGCGCCGGTGATCCTGGCCAGCGGGGACAGGCCGTAGCGCCGGACCGCGGCTTCGGACGCCACCAGCAACGCGGCCGCTCCGTCGTTGACGCCGGACGCGTTGCCGGCGGTCACCGTGCCGCCCTCCCGGAACACCGCGGGCAGTGCCGCCAGCGCGTCCAGCGAGGTGTCCCGTGGATGCTCGTCCCGTTCGACCACGGTCGTGGTCCGCTTCGGCCCCGGCACCTCGACCGGGACGATCTCCTTGCCGAGCCGGCCGTTGGCGACCGCCTTACCGGCTCGCTGCTGGGATCGCAGCGCGAATGCGTCCTGGTCGGCACGGGAGACCGAGAACTCCGCGGCGACGTTCTCCGCGGTCTCCGGCATCGAGTCGGTGCCGAACCGTGCGCGCATCGCCGGGTTGACGAACCGCCAGCCGATCGTGCTGTCGAACAGCTCCGCGGTCCGCGCGTACCCCTTCTCGGCCTTGCCGAGCACGAACGGCGCACGTGACATCGACTCGACGCCGCCCGCCACGATCAAGTCGGCCTCGCCGAGCCGAACCTGCCGGGCGGCAATGGCCACCGCGTCCAGCCCGGAGCCGCACAGCCGGTTGATCGTGGTGCCGGACACGCTCTCCGGCAGCCCAGCCAGCAACGCGGCCATTCGGGACACGTTGCGGTTGTCCTCGCCGGCCTGGTTGGCACAGCCGAAGATGACGTCGTCGACCTCGGCCGGATCGAGGTCGGGATGCCGGGCCAGCAGGGTGGCGATGACGTGCGCGGCCAGGTCATCCGGGCGGACCGTGGCCAGGGCTCCGGCGTAGCGGCCGATCGGGGTCCGGACTCCGGCCACCAGGTAGGCGGTGCTCACGTGGTTGCTCCATCGTCGGTGTGCGGCTCGAGTAGGGACCCGGCCACGGTACGGCTGCGCCCCCGGAACTCGGCCACTACCTGTCCGCCGGGGGACCGGCGCACGGTCACGTCGTACAGGCCCGACTTGCCGTACCGCACCCGCTCCACTGCCACGGCCACCAGCTCGTCGCCGAACCGGGCCGGCTCCACGAAGCTGATCTCGGCACCCGCGGCCAGCGTATTGGCACCATAGGAGTTGCAAGCGAATGCGAAGGCGGTGTCGGCGAGCAGGAACACATAGCCGCCATGCGCCACGTCGTGTCCGTTGATCATCGTCTCGGTCACCCGCATCGCGGCGGTGGCCCGGCCCGGGCCGATCTCGGTGATCTCGATGCCGAGCCGTTGCGAGGCGAGGTCGCCCGCGTACATGGCCGCACCGGCGGCTCGAGCCGTCTCCTCCGGTCTCATCGCGTCTCCTCCCGGCCGGATGCCGGCTCGTGCAGGCTGCGACCGGCACGGCTGCGCAACCACAGGCACGGCCGATACCGGCCGTCGCGGTACCGATCCTCGATCGCGTCGAGCACCTGGCGCACCCGGTCGGTGCCGATCCGATCGCCCAACTCCAGCGGCCCGATCGGGTAGTTGGCGCCGTAGCGCATGGCGAGGTCGATGTCCGCGGCGCTGGCCACGCCCCGCCCGACCAAGTCGGCAGCCTCGTTCACGAGCCTGGCCACGGTCCGCATGACCACCAGACCGGGAGTGTCGGCGACCACGCTCACGGCCAGCCCGGCCGCCTGCAGGAATCCAGCCACCTCGGCCAGCGCCTCCGGTGTGCACCGTGCGCTGGCGGCAACGGCAAGCCGGGTCGCGTGCTGGTAGTCCAACGCCAGATCGAGCGTGACCAGGGGTAGCCCGCCCGGCGCCTCGATGGCCAGTGTCCCGGCGGTTAGCGCCGCCCGCACGTTCGGGAACAGCAGCTCGCCCGGTAGGCCGCCGGTGCCGACCGGAACACCGGCCGCAACCGCCCGGGCGACCAGCGGCTCCAGCGGACCGAGCCCGAGCCCGGCCCGGACCGAGGCAGGCGGTGGCGCCGGCGCGGCGGTGGCCGGCGCTGGCACGGTCGGCGTATCGCCGTCGTAGTCGTACACCCCCCGCCCGGACTTGCGGCCTAGCCTGCCGGCCTCGACCAGCGCGCGCTGCCAGATCGACGGTGCGTATCGCGGGTCGAGGTATGTCGCCTCCCACACCGAGGTACAGACGGCCAGGTTCACGTCCTGGCCGATCAGGTCGGTCAGCTCGAGCGGGCCCATCCGGAACCCGCCGGCCTCGCGTAGGACCGCGTCGATCGTGGCCGGATCGGCGGCACCCTCCTCGACCAGCCGCTGCGCCTCGCCGTAGAACGGCCGCGCCACCCGGTTGACGATGAAGCCCGGGCTGTTCGCCACTGGCACCGCGATCTTTCCCCAGGCGGCGGCTACCGCTCGGACCACGTCGACCGCGGCCGGCTCGGTGAGCGATCCGTGCACGATTTCGACTAGCCGCATCACCGGCGCGGGGTTGAAGAAGTGCATGCCGACCACCCGGCCGGGGCTGCGCAATCCCACGGCCATCGCGTCGATCGACAGCGACGACGTGTTGCTGGCCAGGATCGTTTCCGGCTTGACCACGTCCTCCAGTTCGGCGAGCAGCTCGCGCTTGGCGGGCAGCGACTCCACGATGGCCTCGACCACCAGCCCGGCTGAGCGAAGGGCGCCGAGGTCGCTAGCAGCCCCGATGCGCTCGGCGGCCGCGGCCGCGTCGGTGGGTGCGAGCTTGCCCCGCTCCGCCAGCTTGCCAAGCTGGCCGTGCAGCCCGGCGACGGCGGCCGCGATCTGGTCCGGCTCGACGTCGTACAGCAGCACGGGATGCCCGGCCAGTGCGGCCACCTGAGCGATCCCAGCCCCCATCGTTCCGGCTCCGATCACGCCCACCGGCGTATCGGAGCGGATCCCCGCTACCGCGTCCGGTGCCATTTGCCGCCTCCTCGTCCGGGCCGGAACGCTACTCGACCACGTCCCCGACCGGCCGCCGGCCGGTGCGGAAGGGACATGTGGGTTTGTGTCCATAATGACTGCGACCAACGGACGTGTATCGAGGAGTGTTACGCCATGGCCAAGCTCACCGTCGCCGAGCTCGTCGAGCGGCATCGGCCCACGCTCGAGACGGCCGTGGCCGCGGCCGCGCAGCGCGGCTTCTGGTCGGCCTATCCGGAGTCGCCGAGCCCGCGGGTGTACGGCGAGACCGCGGCGGCCGAGGGCATGGCCGCGTACCAGGCCTACCTCGGCAACCGGTTTCCGCTCGATCAGCCGGGCACCGACGGATGGGTCACCACCGAGCGGTCGCCGTACGGTCCGGAGCTCGGGGTTAGCTACCCGCATCCCGACGTGGAGGCGCTGCTGGCGGTGATGAAAACGGCGATGCCGGCCTGGCGCGACGCCGGAGCCGAGGCGCGGGCCGTGGTCGCCATCGAAATCGTCGACCGGCTCAACAAGCGCAGCTTCGAGCTGGCCAACGCGATCATGCACACGTCCGGTCAGGCGTTCGTGATGGCGTTCCAGGCCGGCGGGACCCATGCGCAGGACCGGGCGCTCGAGGCGATCGCGTACGGCTATGCCGAGATGACCAGGCACGCCGGCTCCGCGTACTGGGAGAAGCCGCAGGGTAAGCGCGATCCGCTGAAGATGACCAAGACGTTCCATCCGGTGCCGCGCGGGATCGCGCTGGTCATCGGCTGCAACACGTTCCCGACCTGGAACAGCTACCCGGGCCTGTTCGCGAGCCTGGTGACCGGCAACCCGGTCGTAGTGAAACCGCACCCGCGGGCTGTTCTGCCGCTGGCTATTACAGTCGCCGTCTGCCGGGAAGTGCTGGCCGAGGCGGGCTTCGACCCGAACCTGGTGTGCCTGGCCGCCGAGTCCGAGGGCGAGGGACTGGCTACCGTCCTGGCCACACATCATGAGGTCAAGATCATCGATTACACCGGATCGACGCAGTACGGCGACTGGCTCGAGCAGCATGCCCGGCAGGCACAGGTCTACACGGAGAAGGCCGGCGTCAACACAGTGGTCATCGACTCGACCGACGACTGGCGCGGCATGCTGGGCAACATCGCGTTCTCGCTTGCGCTGTACTCCGGGCAGATGTGCACCACACCGCAGAACTTCCTGGTGCCACGGGACGGGCTCCAAACCGACCAGGGGTACAAGTCGTTCGACGAGGTTGCCGCCGGAATCTCCGGCGCGGTCGACAACCTGCTCGGCGAGGACGCCCGCGCGGTCGAGCTGCTGGGTGCGATCGTCAACCAGGGTGTGCTGGACCGTCTCGGTCACGCCGAGAACCTGGGTTCCGTGGTCCGGCCGTCCGCCACTGTCGCGCACCCGGGCTACCCCGACGCGATAGTCCGGTCTCCGCTGGTGGTCGCGCTGGACGCGAAGGACGAGGAGGTATACGCCGGCGAGCACTTCGGACCGATCTCGTTCGTCATCGCGACTGATTCGACCGACCAGAGCCTGGAGATCTTCCGCCGGACGGTCGGCACGCACGGTGCGCTGACCGCTTCCGTGTACTCGACCGACGAGAAGGTGCTGGACGCCGCCGAGTCCGTGGCGATGGACGTCGGAGTCGCGCTGTCCTGCAACCTGACCGACGGCGTGTATGTGAACCAGTCGGCGGCGTTCTCCGACTTCCACGGCACCGGTGCCAACCCGGCGTGCAACTCCGCGCTCACCGACGGCGCGTTCGTATCCGGCCGGTTCCGCGTCGTGCAATCCCGCCGCCACGTCTGAGAACGCGTCCAGTCTCTCGGCTCGAGTCGCTTCGCGCGACTTGGGTAATCAGGCACCCGGTTAGCGGAGGTAGCGGCGGACCCCATCGGCTAGCGCGACGGCGATCGCCGACCGGCCGGCCTGGCTGGTCATGGCGGCGGCGTCCCGCGGATTCAGCATGTTGCCGCACTCGATCATGATCGCTGTCGTGCCGGCGCGGTTGAGCGTGCCGAGGTCGGACCGCACCCACAAGCCGCGCGACGCGACGTAGTTGGCCGGACGGAATCCCGCGTCCACCATGGCGTCCCGTACCGCGATCGCGGCGAGCCGGGACGGTGCCGCGGTGCGTTCGGTGTAGCCAATTCTTCGCACGGGAGACATCACATAGAACCCGCGGTTGGTCGGGCCCGAACCATCGGCGTGGATGGACAGCAGCAGATCGGCGTGATTGCGAGCGGCGATGCGGCCGCGCTCGTCGATGCACGGCCCCCACCCGGTGTTCGACAGCCGGGTGAGGATGACCCTTGCGCCGCTGGTTCGCAACCTCGCGGCGAGCAGCTTCGCGACGTCCCAGTTGAACTTCGCTTCCGGGTAGCCATCCACGGTCGCGGTGCCCTCGGTGTTGCACGGTTTGTCGAACCCGCCGGCGTCCACCGGCTTACTGATGTCGCTGAGGTGCCTGGCGTTGTTGCCGTTGTGGCCGGGATCGAGCACGATCACCTTGCCGGTCAGGGACCCGCGCGGCTCGGCGGCCGTCCGACTCGGCCCGGTGGTCGCGCTCCGGTCGCTCATCGACCGGGAGGTGGAGGTCGGTGATGCGCTAGTCAGCGCCGGCGGGCTGCTCGACCTGGCGCGCGGAAGCGGTTCGCCAGCGCAGCTCGCGACCGTTACTCCGACCGTGATCGCCGCGATGACGAGCAACGCGACCGTACCTGGCTGCCCGGTCCGACGGCGCGGCCGACGTCCCGACCTCACCCGCCGCACCGTACCTGATGCGATCACCGTGACGGTCCTCGCTGACCACGAACGCCGTGACCGGATTGCAACCGACAATTGGTCCGCGCCGCACCCGTAGTCCCCTAGGCTCGCCGATCATGCGAGTCGGAACCCGGCTCGCACTATTCGTGGAACGCCTAGCCCACTAGTCGCGGGAGCGGTCGTGTTGAGTCTGGACGGCAAGTCGATGGGGAGGGCCTGGGACCGGATGGTGGGGGTTTTAGGCCGGCTGCGAACCGTCAACGGCAAGTCGATACTGCGAGTCGGCGGTGCCGTGTTCATAGTCGCCGGGATCTCGCTGTTCTGGGTCGGCGGCGCCAATGCGACGCCGGGAGGCGGTGACGACCCGCCGGGCAACAACGGGACGATCAAGATAGATGACACCCCGTTCGACGACCACCCCAACAATGAACCGCACGTCGGCTGCACGTTCCAGGTGGACTTCTACGGCTATGACAAGGGCGACCTGTTCGCCGACGTGACCTTCGAGTCGCACCCTCCGACCGGACCGGTCGTGACCCTCTTGACCGACACCGTGTTCATCGGCGAGGACGACAACTCCGGCGGTGGCAGCGAGGCCGGGCTGGACGCCTCGAAGACCTACACGCTCGATTTCGGCGACATCGAGCCGCATCCGATCCAGGGCTTCCACGTCAAGCTCACGATCAATGCAGACGGCTCCCATGGCGCGGACACCAAGCACAAGGTGTTCTGGGTGACGGGTTGTGGCGAGACGCCGCCTCCGACCACCGAGCCTCCGACCACCGAGCCTCCGACCACCGAGCCTCCGACCTCCGAGCCTCCGACCTCCGAGCCTCCGACCTC
>DATFRM010000274.1:0-2088 GCA_035263265.1 Actinomycetes bacterium | reverse complement strand
CTCGATCACGTCCTGGACCAGACCGGACAGCTCCTCGACCTGGGCCCGGACGTCGGCTAGCAGCTCGCGGCGCTCGGCGGCTCCCAGCCGCCGGCCCTCGCTGGCGTCGTCCTGGGCGAGCAGGTCGAGATTTGTTCGCAGGCTCGTCAACGGGGTGCGCAGCTCGTGACCGGCATCGGCGATCAGCTGCTGCTGGCGCTGCCGGGAGGCGGCGAGTGCGGCCAGCATCGAGTTGAAACTCGTCGCCAGCCGGGCCAGCTCGTCCTGGCCGTGCACCTCGATCGGCTCGAGCCGGTCGGTGGTCGCGACCCGCTCCGCAGCGGCGGTCAGGTCGGACACTGGCCGCAGTCCGGCGCGAGCGATGGCCAGCCCGGCCGTTGCCGCCACCACCATGCCCAGCGCGCCGCCCAGGAAGAGCACCAGCCCGAGCCGGTCAAGAAGCTGCTCGGCGTCACGGGTCGGCTGGGCGAATACAAGCGCAAGGCCGGGGCTGGCCGGCACGGCCACCACGCGGTAGTCCGTGCCTTGGACCTCGGCCGTTCGGATCGACTGTGATCGCCGGCCCTGAGCAACAGCCACCTCGGCGGGGCCGACCGGAGGAGCGATGCGCTGTCCCTCTGCTACGGCGGTGATTCCGTTGACATCGACAAAACCAGGGTTCACGTCGGCGGCAGCACGCAGCGCCTCCCACGGTATCCGCTGCAGCGCCTCAGGCGTGCCTAGCCGACCGCCTACCGCAGCGTTCGCCCGGGCTAGCAAGCTGGCGTCTCGGCTGGCGTACAGCTGGTTCTTGACAGTGATGTAAGCCGCGATCGACGCGACCGCGATCCCGAGCCCGACCGCGGCAGCGGCGAGCAGCGCGACTCGGGAGCGCAGGCTCATCCGGCCGAACACCGTGGCCGGCTCGGTCATGTCGGCTTCCGCAGCGCGTAGCCGACGCCGCGCACGGTGTGCAGCAGCCGCGGCTCATCGCCCACCTCGGTCTTGCGGCGCAGGTAGCCGATGTACACCTCGAGCGAGTTCGCCGTGGTCGGGAAGTCGTAGCCCCACACCTCGGTCATGATCTGCTGGCGAGTCAGCACCTGGCGCGGATGATGTAGGAACATCTCGAGCAGGTTGAACTCGGTGCGGGTCAGGTCGATCCGGCGGTCACCTCGGTACACCTCGCGGGTCATCGGATCCAGGGTCAGGTCGGCAAAGCTCAGCATCGATCCGGCCGACCCGGCGCCGGGTTCCGCGGACCAGCGCCGCAACAGCGCGCGCAGCCGAGCCAGCAGCTCTTCGAGGGCGAACGGCTTGGGTAGGTAGTCGTCCGCGCCGGCGTCCAGGCCGGCCACCCGGTCCGCGACCGCGTCGCGCGCGGTGAGCACGAGAATCGGCAGGTCTTCGCCGGCCGAGCGCAACCGCCGGCAGGTCTCCAGCCCGTCCAGGCGCGGCATCATCAGGTCGAGCACGAGCGCATCCGGGCGTTTGTTGGCGATCCGGTCGAGCGCCTCGACGCCGTCCGTGGCCAACTCCACGTCGTAGCCGTTGAACGACAGCGAGCGGCGCAACGACTCGCGCACCGCTTGGTCGTCGTCCACTACGAGCACTCGCACGCACTAAGTGTGCAGGTTCAAGCTAAGCGGATCCTGAGAGACCAGCCCCGATCTTGCCGATCAGATCGCCACGACTAGCTCACCAGAACGATGATCAAGACCACGACGATGACGAGCACGATGATCGCCGGGATCAGTCGCTTGAGAATGCTCGGCCCGGCCGAGGCCAGGAGGTTGACCGGCTGGGCCTCAGGCGCATCGATCCTGCGAACCGCCGACGGCGCAGCCGGCTCGGTCTGGGTCGGCACGGTCGGTGCTGACCCCGCTACACCCGATTCCGCCGCGGCATAGCTCGCCGCCGCCGCGGATAGTCCGGCCTCGGTAGCAGGCGCCGTCGCAGCCGAAGGCGTGGTCTCGGCGGGAGGCGCCATGTCCGTCGTCGGCGCCGCGGCAGCGCCGGCCGATGCGGTCTGTGTAGGAGCCGCGGTATCGCCACTGGATGTGGCCTCGGTGGGAGCCGCGGCGGCCGGCGCCCGGCCGACCTCCTCGG
>DATFRM010000273.1:0-4824 GCA_035263265.1 Actinomycetes bacterium | reverse complement strand
TGCAGCTCCATCCGTACCGCACTGGGCCAACATCCGGTTACGTCGATCGGGGTGTCTACGACCCCGTCGTAGCTCTGCAGCCTCGATCGGTGCTCGCGCTCGTGGCTGAACAGCACTGTGTTGATGAACGAGTGGACCCGGCGGCGCTGGCACGGGCTCAGGCCCGGCGGTGCCGCGGGCATCCTGATGGTCACGGTGGCTCGGAACTTGGATCTGACCACGCCGGTAACCCGAAAGCACATCTCGCCCTCCGGACACTCACACCCGCGCGCCGGCTCCACCCGACGGTTGACCAAGGTCCAGCTGGAGTTGAACCGAGCGGTGGTCTGACCGTGCAAGTCGAGCGCGCTCACGTCGAGCCCCGCCACCGTCGCTCCTTCCAGGTCATGGCTGCGATCAGGCCCTGCCGGACCGCATAGGCGACCGCGTGCGAGCGATTGCGAAGGCCGAGACGGCTGGTCACGTCGTGCAGCACGGTCTTCACCGTTCGCTCGGAGTACGCAAGCTTCTCCACGATCTCGGCGGTGTCGTATCCCTCGGCCACCAGCCGAAGCACATCGATCTCCCGGCCGGCCAGCCCGTTGAACGTCAGCCCACGCGGGGTGGGCACCTGGCGCTGGATCAGTTGCAGCGCGCAGAGTCGGTGCATGGTCGGCTCGTCCGCGCTGTCAGCCACCACTACCGCCACTCTTGGCTGGGTCCGGCTACCCGGTTCCACGATCAGGATCTCCGGTCGCGATCGGAGTTGGCCGGCGACCCCAGCGTGCGATAACGGATCCTCCGCATGCACCGCGACCGGGATACGGTCCATCCTCCCGACCTCCCATCAGGAAGATTGTTGGGAAGAATCGTGGCGTTGCAGCATTGCAGAGTCAACGGTGCCTACCGGGCAGACTCGGCGCCATCAGCATTCGGATCGGCCGGTTCGGTCAGCTCGATCCGGACCGCGCGGAACAGCCGAGGCGTATCGGCCAGGACTACCAACCGCGGCTCCGGCACGGTCAGGAACCGCTCGGAAGCCAGCTCGAACAGCGGGCCCAACCGCCGATCCTCGCGTAACCCGGCCATTGCTCGGCGGTCGCCGCCGAGCACCACTGCGTCCAGCCGGGCCCGGGCCGGCAGCAGCAACCGGACCGCCAGGTCCGCGGCGTCGGCGAGCGCCGCTCTGGCCTGCCCCTCCCGTCGTCGCGCAAAGCGCTTTTGCGACCAGCCACCAGCCTTGTGGCGGCCCTGTACCAGCGTGCGGTCCACCTTGGACTCGACCAGCCGGGACCCCTCGAAGATGCCGGCCGCGTGGGCGCCGAGCCGGACCAGTAGCACTGCGACGGTACGGTCCACGAGCGCGTGCGCCACCAGCGCCTCGACCGCGAGCCCGGGGACCGCGGCGGCGTCGACCGGCACCGGCGGGAACGGCGGCTCTAGCACCGCGACCGCACCGTCGGTGGCGTGCAGCCGCCACCGATCCGGCCCGGGCTCGGTTCGGGTTACCCCACCGTGCCGGTCGGCCAGGCCGGCGCACCAGCCGGCCAGCCGCTCCGGCGCGACCTCGATCCTGCGCGTCACCCGGGTCACTGTAGAGCTGCCCGCCGACCCGACCGTGCTGAGCTGCGCCGTCGGTAGGCTCGAGCCGGTTGGCAACCAGGCAGGCGGCGCGGGAGGTGGGCATGGCGGCGGTGGCGGTCAGCTACGTCGTGGACGGACCGTCGGACGCCCCGCCGGTGCTGCTGTCCAGCTCGCTCGGCGCCACCGCGGACATGTGGGAGCCGCAGGTGGCGGCGCTCGCGGACCGGTTCCGGCTCGTGCGGTACGACCATCGCGGACACGGCCGGTCGCCGGTGCCGCCTGGCGCCTACGAGCTGGCTGATCTTGGTGCCGACGCGCTCGCGCTGCTCGACCGGCTGGAGATCGAGAAGGCGCACCTGGCCGGGCTGTCGCTGGGCGGAATGGTGGCCATGTGGCTGGCCGCGCATGCGCCGGACCGGGTCGACCGGCTGGTGCTCATGTCCACGTCCGCGAAGCTCGGCCCACCGCGGGCGTGGGCAGAGCGAGCGGCGACGGTGCGGGCCGGCGGAACCGGCGCGGTGGCCGACACCGTGGTCGGGCGGTGGTTCACGCCCGAGCACGCGGCCGCTCATCCGGATGTGGTCGCGCGGTACCACGACATGATCGCGGCTACTCCGCCGGACGGCTACGCCGCTTGCTGCGGTGCGATCGAGCGGATGGATCTGGAGCCGGAGCTGGCCCGGATTCGGGCGGCCACGCTCGTCATCGCTGGTAGCGACGACCCGGCCACACCACCCGTACACGCCGAGCGGATCACGGCGGGCATCGCCGGGGCGACGCTCGAGTTCCTGCCCGGCACCGCACACCTCGCCAACGTCTCGGCGGCCGACACCGTCAACGAACTGCTCGCCGCGTTCCTGACCCCGCTGTCCGGCGCGGCCGGCTGACCAGGGCTCAACGCCGGTCGTTGCGCAGTGCCGCCACCCGCAGGTCGGCCTCGATCCGAGCCGCGGCCATCAGCAATCGCGGTAGTAGGACCCGGCGCATGGCATCCAGCGACACCCGGCTGGCATGCGCGGACACGTTCACCGCGGCCACGACGCTCCCGGTCCGATCCCGGATCGGCGCGGCCACCGCACGCAAGCCGGCTTCCAGCTCCTGGTTCACCAGCGCCCAGCCCTGGCTGCGTACCCGGGCCAGCTCGGCCCGCAACGCCTGCGCCGAGGTGATCGTTCGCGGCGTAAGCGCGGCCAGCTCCACTCGGTCCAGATACGTGTCCTGGTCCGCCTCCGGCAGTCCAGCCAGCAGCACCCGGCCCATCGAGGTTGCGTACGCCGGAAAACGGGTGCCGACGTTGATGGCCACGGTCATGATCCGGCTGGTCGGCACCCGGGCGACGTAGACGACGTCGTCGCGATCGAGCACCGATACCGACGAGGACTCGCTCACCTCGGCCACCAGCCGCTCGAGGTGCGGCTCGGCCACGTCGGGCAGGCTGAGGCTGGCCAGATACGCGTAGCCGAGCTCGAGCACCCGCGCGGTCAGCGAGAAGAACCGGCCATCGGTACGCACGTACCCAAGCTCGGCCAGGGTGAGCAGGAATCGGCGGGCGGCCGCCCGGCTCGCCCCGGTGGCAACCGCGACCTCGCTCAGCGTCAGCACTGGATGCTCGGCGTCGAACGCCTTGATCACTGCCAGCCCGCGCTCCAGCGACTGGACGAAGTCGAAACCGCGCTCGGTCACTACCGGCGGCCGGACCAGGCCGGCGCGGTCGAGGTCCTCGCTCATTGCACGCCGACCTCCCCCGTGTCTGGTCCCGCTGCTCCGCGCTGATCGGCAAGGCGTTCGGCCGCCGCGTGCAGATGATCACGGGCCGCCAATGCCCGCTCGGCCAGGTTCTCGGCCGCGAGGAGATGCTCATGCAGATCGGCCACGCCTGCTTCGGCACAGAGCCGGGCCAGGTTCGCGGCCATCGCTGCCTCATTCACAGTCAGGCCGGCCAGACATTGCCGCAGCCACGCCGCGCCCGAACCAACCGAGACGAGCAGCTCACGTAACGGTCGCCACTCGGCCTGCCAGGCACCGGCGGCGCGCTCGTGCTCCTGTGCCATCGCCGCGAAGAGCGTCGCCGCCAGCCCCGGGGCCTGGCTGGCACAGGCATATGCCGACACTGCGGCGACCGGGTTGCGTTTATGCGGCATCGCCGACGACCGGCCCGGTTCGGCCTCGACCACCTCACCGACCTCGGTCTGAGCGAGCAGCGTGACGTCCCGCGCGATCCGCGCCAGCACGCCGGCCGCGGTGGCGAGCGCACCGGCCAGCTCAGCGACTCGAGTTCGGTTGGTGTGCCAGGGCAGGACCGGATGAACCAGACCGAGCTCGCTCGCGAAGTCGACCGTGACGTTAGAACCGGAGCCGCGGAACGCCTCCTGCGTCCCGACCGCGCCGCCCAGCTGCGCCGCGAGGCGGGTCTGGCGCACCTCGGCGAGCCGGTGCGCCGCCTCGTCGAGTGCGACCATCCAGCCCGCCGCCTTGAGTCCGAAGGTCACCGGCATCGCATGCTGCAGCAAAGTCCGACCGGCCATGCCGGTGCCGGCGTGGGCCCGGGCCAGCCCGGCCGCGGCGTCGGCAGCGCCGGTCACATCGTCGAGCAGCGCGCCCAGCGCGCGGTGCGCGACCAGCATCGTGGCGGTATCGAGGATGTCCTGGCTGGTGGCGCCTCGGTGGACGAACTCCGCCGCGGCGGGCGCGACCGCGGCGCGCAGCGCTTCGACCAGCGGCAGCACCGGGTTGCCCGGACCGCGGGCGGCCGTTCCCAGCGCGGCAATGTCGTACCGGTCGACGTCGCAGACGGCCGCGATGGCCGTCGCGGCGACATCCGGGATCGCTCCCCGCTGTACGCGGGCTAGTGCCGCCTCGGCGGCCAGCATCGCGGCCAGGTAGGCCCGGTCGGACACCGCCTCCCTGACCCGGCCGCGGGCCAGGACCTCGTCGAATAACCCGGTTTCCGGCATCGGCTCAGACCGCGAAGAAGGCGGTCTCATGCTCGCCCTGCAGGCGGATGTCGAACGTGTAGCCGTCCTCGGCGACATCCGCGACCAGGGTCGCCCGCACTGCGTCGGGCAGCTCGACCAGCACCGGATCGACGTCGTTGGCGGCCGCCTCGTCCGGGAAGTACATCCGGGTGACGACCCGGTCGAGCAGACCGCGGGCAAATATCGACAGATCGATATGCGGTGCTTGGTCACCACCGTTCGCGCCCGGCACCGGGCCCGGTTTGACGGTGTGGATCCAGTAGCGCCCGTCCGGATCGGTCGGGCA
>DATFRM010000272.1:0-5263 GCA_035263265.1 Actinomycetes bacterium | reverse complement strand
CGGGTCCGCGCCCGGAACCAAGGCCACCGGGTACGTGGTCAGCCAGGGCGAGCTTCAACCGGGCGCCCACGGCGTCGCGGCCCCGGTGCTCGGGATCGCCGCAATGGAGGCCAGCGTTGGGGTGGTGACGCTCGGCCCGCTGGACGCGGCTGCCATCGGTCCGCGAGTGGTGCTGGCCGCCGCCGAGCTGGCCGACGACCTGCGCTGAACCAGCCTGCGCTGCGCCGAGCCAACCGCCCGCTCTGAGCCGGCGATCTGCGTTGACCCGACGACCGCCCCAGGGCCCTGGCGCGACGTTTAGAGCTGTCCGGTCTCGCCGAAGATCCGCCGGACCATGTCGAGCGTGACGATGCCGTTCGCGACGACGAACTCGACCAGCTGCTCCTTGCGCGCGGTGCGCCGAGGGGCTCCGGACTGCTCCCGAACCGCGGCGTGCGCCACCTCCTCCGGGGTGGCCGTCCGCATCCGCTCGGCCGACCAGGCTTTCTCACCGATCGGCAGTTTCGCTCGGACGTCATCCAGGCGTCGATCCACCCAGTCGCCGTCGCGCTCCTCGCCAAGCAGCCCGAACTCGTACAGCCGCTCTGCGATCTGCGTCGAGGTTGGGATCCAGGGCGCGTCCGGGTAACGCAGCGTCGGCTCGCACAGCGCGATCAGGCAGCGGAAGTACGCGGTGTCCGGATTCAGGCCGAACGCCGATGTGGTCCGCTCGCCGGCGATAGTTCGCTCCTGGCCGGCGGCGGAGGGCGGCTCACCGGTCAGGCCGGCCGGCTCGACCTCGAAGTAGTCGGAGACGCCGGGGAACGTAATCCGGGCGCGCTCGCCGGTGACCAGGTAGGCCTGACCGGGGCGCAGGCTCACCGCGGTCGGGCCGTCGCCGCGCCTGATGAAGATCGGGTTGGATCCGGTATTCGAGATCAGCATCCCGTACGGCGTCGCCTCCACTGTGCCGGCCTGCCGGCTGACTCTGGAGTTACCGCTGACCTGGAGGTCGACCGGTCGGCCTGGCGCGCCGCGGCCGAAGCTAAGGACTGTACCGACCTGGACATGCCGGTCCTGCTGCCCGGGCAGCAGCACGAGTCCGGTCGTCACCGCGTCACCAGCATCAGAACGAGATCCCGCGATCAGCCAGCCAGTCGGTGAAATGGTGCCAGAGTTCGGCCAGCGAGATGCTGGCCAGACCGGCGGCCAGCAACAGGCCGAGTGTCACCGCACCGAGGAACGCGATCACGATCACTAGGCAGCCACCCAACCTGCGCTGCCACGGCTTGGCCGGTTTAGCGGCCGGCTCCTGGTAGCCGGTGTAGTCCGGGTAGTCCAGTTCCGCACCGGGTGTCACGGTCATGATCCGGCTGCGGTCCAGGTCGGTCTCGAGCTGAGACACTCGCTTCGCCAGCGCACGGTGCTGGCGGGCCAGCTGATCGCGCTCCCGGGCGACATCATCCCTGGCCCGGGACAGCTGCTTCTGCGCGGCCGCCAACTGGTCCCGCTCGCCGATCATTGCGGTGACCTCGGCGGACAGCCGCTGGACCTCCTGGGTCGCCTCGGTGGCCGGCATCGGCTCGGTCTCGGGCCCACCTCGCGCGGCCCGGTCCACCGCGACTTGCAGGCGATCGCGCTCGTCGGTGAGCCGGGCGGCGGTCCGCTGTGCATCCCGGACCTGCTGGGCCAGCGCCGGAACCGCGGTGCCGTGCAGATGCCGCACCACCGCCAGCAGCGGATCGCCGGCCGGGACCAGCCTGGACTGCACCCGGCCGCCGGCGCGGGTCAGGTACAGCAGGAGCACGCCCTCGGTACCGACCGATTTCTCGTCCTGAAGCGCCGCCACGATCCGCGGTGCGCCGTCCGTCCACGGCACTCCGACGTAGTCCTCCGGGAGCGCGAGTTCGGACAGCCGGCGTCGCAATACAGCCGCGGTGGTCACCGACCGATCCTCCGGCCGGTGCGCGAGCAAGTCCGCGAACAGCGCGCGCCAGCCGGGGTCGAGCCGGTCGTCGATGGAGTAGCGCCCCTGGCAGATCAGGTTGTATTGCTGCTGCGGCGTACTCCCGGCGGTGATGTGCCGCCCGGTCAGCATCCGGTGCATGCTCACCGCCAGAGCCCAGACGTCGTCGGCCTGGCTGGCCTGCCAGCCCTCCGTCGGTGGCTGCCGGGTGCCATCCTCGGCGACGGTGCCCTGGTCACAGGACTCCGGCGGCCAGTAGGCCATGGTGCGGGCGATTCCGATGGCCGCGGACGGGCCGGTATCGAGCGGTGCGGACACCCCGAAGTCGGCGATCCGGAAGTCGGCGCCGACCCGGAGTATGTTCGTGGGCTTGATGTCGCCGTGCACGACGTTGCGGGCGTGGATGTGCTCCAGTCCGGCCGCGACCTGTTCGAAGATCGCCGCCCAGGCCAGCTCGCCGGGCCGCATCCGGCGCGCGAAGCCGTAGAGGTCCTCGCCTGCCAGCTCTAGGATCAGGCCAACGAAGTGGTCGTCCGGGCGTGCCTCGAGGTCGAACCGCAAGCTGGTGATCAGGCCGAGCACATTCCCGTGGCCCTCGACCGCGGCGATCTTCTCCGCCTCCGAGTCGATATTGCTCAGCTCGGCCGGCGTTCCGGTCATGGATTTGAGTGCACGGTGCTCAGAGCCGTACTTCTCGGCGGTCTCCGGCGTGCCCGGCTTGACCTCGTAGACCGAGGAGAAGCCGCCGTCGGCCAGGTGGCCCACGATCTCCCAGCGATTGGCCTCGTCTGTCCCCACCAGCTCCCCGGCAGCCAGTGGCACATGCTGCCCTGGCGCCTCCGGTGTGGACGTCACCTCTGGCCCCCTCGGGTACGAGCCGGCTGCCCGACGATCTGCAAGGTTCGGAGCCTATCGACTCAGGACAGGCAACAGTGGGACGACCCGGGCAGGCCGGTCCAAAGCGGGCCGCACCGCAGCTCAGGGCGGGGGAATCCACCGTCACCCCCACCCCGTGCGGGCACGCGGGGGGTTTCCCCCGTTCTCTGGCGATCCGATCCAGGCGAACCTTCCCATGTGATCGAACTCACATTGAGCACGGACGTCAACCGAAGCCGGCCGCCGGCCGGGATCGGTTCGGATAACGGGGAGAAAGCGATGCAGGAGATGACGTTGGATCAGCTGCTACCGGCGTACCGGGACAGCCTGGTCCGGTTCGCCGAGTCGTACGCCCATCGCAGTAGCGAGGCGGAGGATGTGGTTCAGGACGTCTTCGTCCGGATCATTCGGGCCGAGGCGGCCCGGACCGAAGGCGGCCTGCGCCATTACGACCGGCCGGGTGCCTACCTGCGCCGTGCGGTGGCCAACGAGAGCGTCTCGCACTGGCGGCGGGCCAGCCGGGAGCGGCCGACCGCGGAGCTGCCGGAGCGAGCCGGCGCCGATCACGCCGATCGGGTGACCGACCGGATCGTCGTCCGGGACGCGGTCGCGGCGCTGCCCGAGCGGATGCGCCAGGTGGTCACGCTGAGCTTTCTCGAGGGAAGGAGCGACGCGGACGTTGCCGGGGCGCTCGGAATCACGGAGATCACCGTCCGCACCACGCGCAAGCGCGCGCTCGGCCACCTGCGGGTGGCACTCGCCGACCTCGGTGCCGAGCGGGCGATGACCGCGGCACCGGTTGCGGTGCCGGCCACGGTCCCGGCTCTGGTTCCCGCACCCGCCACCACCGTGGCGCCTACCGCCGAGACGCCTGCCGCGCTCGCCGCTTAGGAGCTGGTCGCCACCCGGGTGACCAGCGGCAGCACCCGGTACGGGATCTGGGTGGCCAGCGCGATCACCGTCGAGGTTCGGAGCACACCCTCGTCGGCGACCATGAGGTCGATCACGCGCTGCAGGTCCGCGTTGGTACGCGCCACGATCCGGCAGAACATGTCGCCGGTCCCGGTGATGGTGTACGCCTCGAGCACCTCCGGTATCTGGGCCAGGTGCTCGGCCACCGGGTCGTGCCCGCCGGCTTGCCGGATCTCGATCGTGACCAGCGCTGTCACCGCGTAGCCGAGGGCGGCCGGGTCCACGTCCGGACCGAAGCCGGTGATGATGCCGCGAGTCTGCAGCCGATCCAGCCGGGCCTGGACGGTGGCTCGGGCGACCCCGAGCCGCCGGGACGCTTCGAGCACTCCGACCCGGGGCTCGCCCGCGAGCAGCTTGATCAGCTGAGCGTCCAGCTCGTCGACGGGTCCAGCGGGCATGATGGCACCTCTCGATGGGGCAACACGGCGCCGCCGAGCAGGTTGCACAGCTAGAGCGGCTGTGTCCGAAATCAACCGTACAGGATGCACAGCATCAATCGTCTAGGTTGCGCAATCTGTACGCCGTCGGCAGGCTCTACAGCATGACGAATCTCGACGTGAACGCCGACGACCTCGTTGGCGCGGTTCCGCACGACCTCAGTGCCGACCCGTTCCCGGTCAAGGGCATCGACTTCATCCACTTCGTAGTCGGCAACGCCAAGCAGGCCGCCCACTTCTACTCGACCGCGTTCGGGATGACGTGCGTGGCCTATCGCGGCCCCGAGCAGGGTCAGCGCGACTACGCCGAGTACGTGCTCACCTCCGGCGGGGCCACGTTCGTGTTCACCGGCGAAGTGCGCAGCGGTACGAACGTGGGCAAGCACGTGGCCGCCCACGGCGACGGAGTGCTGGACGTCGCGCTGGAGGTCCCCGACGTTTACGCGGCGTACTCCTACGCGATCGAGCACAGCGCCCGCGGTCTCACCGAGCCCGCCGTGCTGGAGGACGAGCACGGCAAGATCGTCGCGGCGTCCATCGCCACCTACGGCGAGACGCGGCACAGCCTGATCGACCGGTCCGGTTACCACGGCCCGTTCCTGCCGGGCTTCGTGGCACACCAGCCGATCGTCGATCGCACTTCCCTGATCGAGAGCGGGGTCCAGCCGAAGCGCTTCTTCCAGGCCGTCGATCACGTGGTCGGTAACGTGGAGCTCGGCCGGATGGACGAGTGGGTGGACTTCTACCACCGGGTGATGGGTTTCACGAACATGGCCGAGTTCATCGGCGATGACATCGCGACCGACTACTCGGCGCTGATGTCAAAGGTGGTCGCGAACGGCACCCGCAAGGTCAAGTTCCCGCTCAACGAGCCGGCCGCCGGCAAACGCAAGTCGCAGATCGACGAGTACCTGGAGTTCTACGGCGGGCCCGGGGTCCAGCACATCGCACTGGGCACCAGCGACATCGTGGCCACGGTGCGGGCCATGCGGGCCGCCGGGGTGGAGTTCCTGGCCACCCCCGGCACCTACTA
>DATFRM010000271.1:0-5944 GCA_035263265.1 Actinomycetes bacterium | reverse complement strand
GCTCGTCGTCGCGGCCCCGCTCGGCCTGGAACGCCGGGTCGTAGGGCAGGTCGGGGTCGCAGCGCACGTTGTAGAGCTTCTGCGCCAGGCGTTCGGCCGGCAGGCCGTTGTCGTCCCACCCCATCGGGTAGAACACCTCGCGGCCGCGCATCCGCTGGTAGCGCACCAGGATGTCGGTGTGCGTGTAGGAGAACGCCGAGCCGACGTGCAATGAGCCGCTCACCGTCGGAGGCGGCGTGTCGATCGAGTAGATCTGCTCACGCGACTTCGACCGGTCGAACCGGTAGATGCCGCGCTCCTGCCAGCTGGCTACCCACTTGCGCTCCAGGCCGTCGAGAGTCGGTTTCTCCGGCATTCGGGGCGCAGTAGTAGCGGTCATGCCTTAACGGTACTGGTCGGGTCCGCGGCGCCGGGTCGAATATCGCCCGGGCGGAGCGAGCGGGCCGAACGGTCCCGGCGGTCCGGGTGGCCGGGGCGGACGTGGCGGCCGGTCGCGGTCACGCACGTCGAGCCGCTGGCCGTGATCGGGATATGACGGCGGCGGATCGAGATCGTCCGGATGCTCGCCAGGCTCGGGATCGGGACCCGACCGGCCGCGGCCATTGGGGCCAAGAGGGCCAGGCGGCCCAGGCGGCCCCGGAGGGCCGGGCGGGCCAGGAGGGCCATTGAGACCGGACCGAATCGGCGGGCTCTGGCGGTTCGCTGGGGGTCCGGTCCGCGCGGGCGCCTCGGCCGCACGGTAGCCGTCGGGCGGCGCGGACGAGACCCGGGCCACCAGCGGTCCGGGCGGTGGCACGTACGCGATCGTCGAGAAGCCGGCCGCCCGATAGGCAAGTGCGGCCTTGACCCGGCGCCGCCGCTGGCGGCGCCGGACGCCCACCACGGTCAGCCCGCCGGCCAGCGCGAGCCCGCCGACGCTCGCGGCCGACGCGGCAAGCGGGAATCCGGACGACACTGCCGCGGGCTTCGCGCCGGGCTCCGATGACGGCCTGGCGGTCGGGGTGGCAACCGCACCGGGCGGCAGCGGATCGACCAGCTGCCCTACCGGGGTGGCCACGCCTACGTTGGCGAACCCCCACTCCAGCAGCGCCCTCGCGTCCGACCAGATCCCGCCGTCCGAGCGCATCAGTGTCAGCAGCAGCGTGTGGCCGCTCCGGGTGGCGGCCACCGCGAACGTGTGGTGGGCCAGCGAGGTGTAGCCCGTCTTCACCCCGATGGTGCCCGCGAAGCTGCCCAGCAGCCGGTTGTTGTTCTGGATCTGGTAGGTCTTCCTTCTGGCGTCGTCAGGGAAGTCGGCTGTGCGGGTTCCGACGTACCGCCGGAAGTCGCCGCGGGCCATCCCGGCCCGGGCGAACAGCGCCAGGTCGTAGGCGGACGAGAACTGCCCTGGCGCGTCCAGGCCGCTCGAGTTGACCACCGTCGTGTCCAGGGCCTGCAGCCGGTGGGCCTCGGCCGTCATCAGCGCCAGGGTCTTCCCCATCCCACCGGCGGCCATGGCCAGCGCGTGCGCCGCGTCGTTGCCGGAGGGCAGCAGCATGCCCAAGAACAGCTGATGGATCGTGTACCGCCGACCCTCGACCAGGCCGACCGAGCTGCCTTCCTGGGTCACGTCGGAGTGGCGCGCGATATACGCCTCGGTCTTGTTCAGCCGGGGGAGCAAGGTCACCGCGGTCAGCATCTTCTGCGTGCTGGCTGGCCGCAGCCGGCGGTGCGGGTTCTTGGCCGCGATGATCTGACCGGTGTCCAGATCGGCGAGCACGAAGGCGGCCGCGTTGACGCTAGGCGGCCGCGGCGCACCCGGCGGGAGATCCACAACGAGCCCGGATGCGGCTAGGTTCGGGCCACCGATCGTGGTGTCCGCAATCGCCGGAGCGGCAGTCAGCGCGGTCGTGCCTAGCACGAGCGCGCCGACGATCAGACTAAATGTGGTGGCTGCTCGCCGCACGGTGCCCGCTGCCCCTATGTGCCGACCCGACGTAGTCCGAAAGACCATACCGGTACAGCTGGCGCACCGACAGCCGTTCAGTTCGCGGGGGGTCAGGCGAGCGAGGCGAGCTCTGGCCAGATCGCTGACCACGGCCGGCGCAGACCGCGGCAGACCCAGATGATCACGCCGTTCTCGTCGTTCTCGATCCCGTGCGGGGTGTAGACCCGCCGTACCGGCTCGACCTCGGTGAAGAACGGCGTCAGACGCTCCGGGCGACCGTAGCCGACCACGATGACCGGGCCGGTCGCGGTGTCCGGTGGCGGTCCCCAGGTCCAGTACGCGTTGTGGCCGCTGTATGCGTGCGGCAGCCCGAAGGCGCCGCCGAACCGGTCGATCGCACCCGCCTCGCCATAGTTGACGGTAAGGATCGTTGCCTCGGCGCCGTCGGGCAGCGTGTCCCTGACTTCGGCCACCGCTCGCACCAGCTGCGGCCAGCCAACCGTCTCCAGGCCGTCGTAGTTGATCCATGCCTGCGGGGTGTTCGGCAGCCAGGACAGTGGCCAGACCGGCAGCGCGATCGCAATCGAGGCGGCGATGTTGACCGCGATCGCGGCACTGACCAGCGCCGTGCGCCCGCTGGGAGCCTGGCCGCGGTGCAGCCAGCCCTCGACCGCCACGCCGCCGGCGGCCAGCAGCACCGGCGCCAGGCCGCTCGCGTAGTACGGCTTGCCGCCGGTCACGAGCACCAGGCCGAGCGCGATCAGGTATGCCCAGCCGAGGCATCGGTAAGGCCGGGCGTCCGGGGTGTGCAACAGCCGAACCAGCCCGGCGATCACGATGGCCGCGATCGGTGGCCCGATCAGGATCAGCTGGTAAGGAACCGCGCCGAACCGACCGCCGAACTCGCCCTGGCCGGAGATCTCGGCGGCCATCTCCAGTTGCGGCCAGTCGTTCGCGGCCTGCCAGATCAGGTTCGGCAGCCAGATGAGCAGCGCCACCGCAGCGCCGGCATACGGCCAGACCGTGCGCAGGGCATCTCTGGGACCGGCCACGAGAACCCCGCCGAGCAGACCGATCGCGACCAGGATCAGCGTGTACTTGTTCCACAGTCCGACTCCGAGCACCGCGCCCATCGCCAGCCAGAGCCGTTGTTCGCCGCTGTTCAACCAGCGCAGCAGCAGCCAGGTCAGCACCATCGCGAACAGCAGGTCGAACGTGGTCGTGTGCAGCATGTGCGCGGTCACCAGCACCAGGCCGCTGCCGGCCCAGCAGGTGGCGGCCACGACCTGGGCGATCCGGCCGCCGCCAAGCTCCCGAGCCAGCGCCCCGGCCAGCAGCACCATGGCCACCGCGAGCAGCACGCTCAGCAGCCGGAGCATGACCAGCGAGTTGGGGAACAGCTCGTCCAACAGGCGGGCCACTGCCGGAGTCAGCGGTGGCTGATCGATGTAGCCCCAGTTCAGGTGGCGGCCGGCGGTCAGGAAGTACAGCTCATCCCGGTGGTAGCCGTACCGACCACTGGTCAGCAACAGAAGCAGGCCGGCCGCGGCGGCGACCAGCGACAACGGCACCCAGGCGACCGATGGCCGGGTTGTCCTGGCCTCCTGCGCGGTACGGGTCGCCACAGCATGCCAGCGTAGTGATCACGGTTGGTGCGGAACAGCGCGGTTCCGGATCGGGCCGTACGATCGCGACATGGCCAGACACAGCGAGTCTGGGTTCCCGATCGAGCCGGTCTACGAGCCGGATGCGCTGGCCGGCTGGGATCCGGACGGCAAGCTCGGCGAGCCGGGCGCGTACCCGTACACCCGCGGCGTGTACCCGAACATGTACACCGGCCGGCCGTGGACGATGCGCCAGTACGCCGGGTTCGGCACCGCGGCCGAGTCGAACCGGCGCTACCACCAGCTCATCGCGCACGGCACCCACGGCCTGTCGGTCGCGTTCGACCTGCCGACTCAGATGGGGTACGACTCGGACGCGCCGATAGCGCACGGCGAGGTTGGCAAGGTCGGCGTGGCCATCGACTCGCTCGAGGACATGCGCGTTCTCCTGGACGGCATCCCGCTGGACCAGGTGTCGACCTCCATGACGATCAATGCGCCGGCGGCCCTGCTCCTCCTGCTCTACCAGCTGGTCGGCGAGGAGCAAGGAATACCGGGCAGCAGGCTGTCCGGCACGATCCAGAACGATGTCCTCAAGGAGTACATCGCGCGCGGAACCTACATCTATCCCCCCAAGGCGTCGCTGCGGTTGGTGACGGACATCTTCCGGTACTGCCGAACCGAGATCCCGCGCTGGAACACGATCTCGATCTCCGGATACCACATGGCCGAGGCCGGGGCCACACCGGCGCAAGAGATCGCGTTCACGCTGGCCAACGGCATCGAGTACGTCCGGGCCGCGATCGCGGCCGGTCAGGAGGTGGACGAGTTCGCGCCTCGGCTGGCGTTCTTCTTCGTCGCCCGGACCACGCTGCTCGAAGAGGTCGCGAAGTTCCGCGCGGCGCGCCGGATCTGGGCCGACATCATGCGCTCCACGTTCGAAGCGAAGAACCCGAAGTCCGAGATGTTGCGCTTTCACACCCAGACCGCGGGCGTGCAGCTGACCGCGCAGCAGCCAGAGGTCAATCTGATCCGGGTCGCGGTCCAAGCGCTCGGCGCGGTTCTCGGCGGCACCCAGAGCCTGCACACGAACTCGTACGACGAGGCGATCGCGCTGCCAACCGAGAAGGCGGCCCGGCTGGCGTTGCGGACCCAGCAGGTGCTCGCGCACGAGACCGACGTGACCGCCACGGTGGATCCGTTCGCCGGCTCCTACGCGGTCGAGTCGATGACCGATGAGGTCGAGGCCGCGGCTCGCGAGCTGATCGACAAGGTGGAGGAGCAGGGCGGCGCGGTGGCCGCGATCGAGCAGGGTTTCCAGAAGTCCGAGATCGAGCGCAGTGCCTACGAGATCAGCAAGTCGATCGACACCGGCGAGCGGATCGTGGTCGGGGTGAACACGTATGTGTTCGCCGACGAGGAGCCCTATGAGCCGCTGCGGGTCGACCCGGCAATCGAAGAGCAGCAGGTAAAGCGGCTGGCCGCGCTTCGCGAGGAGCGGGATAACGCGACCGTGCGGCGGACCCTGGCCGACCTGCGCCGGGCCGCCGAGGGTCAGGACAATGTGGTGTTCCCGATGAAACTGGCGCTGGCCGCCCGAGCCACGGTGGGCGAGGTCTGCGATGCGCTTCGCGAGATATGGGGTGTGTACCGACCGGGGAGCACAATTGGGTGATGGCCGACCTGACCCGAGCTCGTCAAATGTCTGCGTTTGGTGATGGGTCGGACACGGGTATCACAACAAGTTCTGCCCAGAACACTTCGTCGCCCCCTAACATCTGAACCGTGACTTTGACCACTGCGCTCACAACGGAGCTCTCGCAGCGCTGGAAGGCGTACGAGGACGAGCTCATCGAGCTGCGGCGCGATCTGCACGCTCACCCGGAGCTTGCGAGGGCCGAGGTCAGGACTACCAGGTTGGTCCGGGAGCGACTGGAGGCGGTTGGGCTCACCTGCCGGGTGCTGCCTGGCGGCACCGGTCTTGTTTGTGACGTCGGTGCCGGAAAGCACACGATCGCATTGCGGGCGGACATCGATGCGCTGCCGATCGCGGACGAGAAGAATGCGCCGTACCGGTCCACCGTTGACGGTATCTCCCACGCCTGCGGGCACGACGTTCACACCGTTGCCCTGCTCGGGGCCGGATTGATCTGCAACGAGTTGGACCGCGAGGGCCTGCTTCCCGGCCGGATCCGGCTGATCTTCCAGCCAGCCGAAGAGACCATGCCGGGCGGTGCGCTGGACGTCATCGAAGCCGACGGGATCGACGACATCGACGCGATCTTCGCGCTGCACTGCGATCCCCGCACGGATGTCGGTCAGGTCGGGATCAGGGCAGGAGCGATCACGGCGGCCTGCGATCGGGTGCACATCCGGCTCAGCGGGCCTGGTGGGCATACCGCCCGCCCGCACC